>NZ_JALFGV010000003.1:0-7357 GCF_022777125.1 Lawsonibacter sp. | reverse complement strand
GCCCCCTGGCGGTGTCGGCCTGGCGGGGATGGCATGGGGCATGCGCCGGGGCGTTCCGGGCTTCAAACACGGGGCATTTCGGGCCGGTTGGCCCTCATGCCCCAAACTCGCCCGGCCCGCCCCGGCCCACGCCCCACGCCCGACGCACCTCCCCCGGGGGACCCTCTCCTGCCCCTGCAGGGCAATTCATCTTGTGCCGCCGGAAATGACGGAGATTCCTTTCCTTCCGTCGTCTGCGGACGACTCAACTCTGCGAGGCTCTTCTCCAGGAGGGTTTTTCGACAGCCTGAAAAGCCCGCCCCGAAAGGGCGGGCTTACGGCAGGCGTTGAACGATGGTTCTCCCGTTTCGCCGGGCGGCCAAATGGAAGAACCATCGTTTGAATTACTGCCGGATCACGGTGCCGGTCTTGCCTGCCACGCCGTCCTTCGCCTTTTCCAGCAGGGTAATGAGCGCGGAGCGGCCGGGGGCGGAACGGGCGAACTCTACCGCCGCCTGGACCTTGGGCAGCATGGAGCCGGGGGCGAAGTGGCCCTGGCCCATATAGACCTCGGCCTCTTCCGGGGTGAGCGTATCCAGCCATTTCTGATCGGGCTTGCCGAAGTTGATCGCCACCTTTTCCACGGCGGTGAGGATGATCAGGGTGTCGGCCTGCACCTGCTGGGCCAGCACACAGGAGGCAAAGTCCTTGTCAATGACGGCCGGCGCACCCTTGAGATGATGCCCCTGCGTGGCGTAGACGGGAATACCGCCGCCGCCGCAGGCCACGACCACCAGACCGGCCGCCGCCATGTCCCGGATGGACTGGATCTCCACGATGGACTTGGGCTTGGGGGAGGCGACCACCCGGCGATAGCCCCGGCCGGCGTCCTCCATGACGGTGTAGCCCCGCTCGGCCACCATCCGGTCGGCCTCCTCCTTGGTCATAAAGGCGCCGATGGGCTTGGTGGGGTTCTGGAACGCCGGGTCGGAGCGATCCACCTCCACCTGGGTGAGCACCGTGGCCACTCCCTTTTGGATATCACGGTCCAGCAGCTCCTCCCGCAGAGCATTTTGCAGGTCGTAGCCGATGTAGCCCTGGCTCATGGCCACGCAGACCGACAGGGGGCAGGGGATGTACTTCTCGGGGTCGGAGCGGGTCAGCTCCTGCATGGCCTTCTGGATCATACCCACCTGGGGGCCGTTGCCGTGGGAGAGGATGACCTCGTGGCCTTCCTGGATCAGATCCGCGATGGCCTTGGCGGTCTGGCGTACCGCCGTCATCTGCTCCGGCAGATTGTTGCCCAGGGCGTTGCCGCCCAGAGCGATCACGATGCGCTTGCCCATGACAGAGACAACCTCCTTTGGTCGCTTGAAGGTGAAAGGGACGGCCCGCCCACAAAATGGATGCGGACGGGCCAGAGAAAGGGGAACAGGTATCCAAAAGCAACGCCGGACGCGTTACTTGTTGAACCAACGCTGGGTGCCGCGCTCCTCCAGGGCCTTCAGCACGGCCTGGGGATCTCTGCATTTGGCCAGGAAGATCATGGCGGCGATGATGTAGGGCTTGTAAGAGGCCTCTTTGTACAGCGCCTCGCGGTAGCGGTCGAAGACGCTCTCCTCCACCTCGCCGTCCACGCAGGATACGCCGTTGATGTCGGCGGGCAGGCAGTGCAGGTACAGCGCCTTGCCGTCCCGGGTGGTCTTCATCCGTTCCTCGGTGCAGCACCAGTCCTTGTGCTGGGCGTTTTGCGCCAGCAGCTCCTTTTCCAGGGCCTTGATGCCTTCGCTGTCGCCCTGGGCGTACCGGTCGGTGCGCTTCTCCATGGCGGCAAAGGGAGCCCAGCTCTTGGGATACACGATGTCCGCGTCCCGGAAGGCCTCGGCCATGGAATTCACGCGCCGGAACGTGCCGCCGGACTTTTCCGCGTTTGCAGCGGCCACAGTCTCCACCTCGGGCATGACCTCGTAGCCCTCGGGATGGGCCAGCACCACGTCCATGCCGAAGCGGGTCATCAGGCCGATGACGCCCTGAGGCACGGAGAGAGGCTTGCCGTAGCTGGGAGAATAGGCCCAGGTCATAGCGACCTTCTTGCCCTTCAGGTTCTCCACACCGCCGAATTCGTGGATGATGTGCAGCATGTCGGCCATGCACTGGGTGGGGTGGTCGATGTCGCACTGCAGGTTGACCAGGGTCGGCTTCTGCTCCAGCACACCGTCCTTGTGGCCCTGGGTGACGGCGTCCACCACGTCGTGCATGTATTTGTTGCCTTTGCCGATGTACATGTCGTCCCGGATGCCGATCACGTCGGCCATGAAGGAGATCATGTTGGCGGTCTCACGGACGGTCTCGCCGTGGGCGATCTGGCTCTTGCCCTCGTCCAGGTCCTGGACCTCCAGGCCCAGCAGGTTGCAGGCGCTGGCAAAGGAGAAGCGGGTGCGGGTGGAGTTGTCCCGGAACAGGGAGATGCCCAGGCCGGACTCAAAGATCTTGGTGGAGATGTTGTGCTCCCGCATGTAGCGCAGAGCGTCGGCCACGGTGAAGACGGCCTCGATCTCATCGTCGGATTTCTCCCAGGTCAGGAAGAAGTCGTTCTCATACATCTCCTTGAAGTTGAGCTGGTTCAGCTTGTCGATATAGCTGTGAAGCGTGGCATCCATGATCGTATTCTCCTTTTCTATTGTAAATGATGGATTGGTGGGAAGGATGCTAAACTTAGGAAAAAAACTTTGTGAATTATTTGATGTCGTTGTTCGTCTTGCCGGCCCGGAACTGGGTCACGTCGGCGGTCTTGTTCTCCTCCCGGTACAGGCCGGGAACGGCGGCGTACAGGGCGGCGCAGGTAACGAGGTCCTGCTTCCAGGTGATCTCGTTGGGGGCGTGGGCCTGGCTCTCCGCGCCGGGACCGAAGCCCACGCAGGGGATGCCGTATCGGCCCTGAATGGCCACGCCGTTGGTGGAGAAGGTCCATTTGTCGGTGAGCGGGCGGCCCTCACGCAGGTGCATGGCGTCCCGCTTGGGGTCGGCGTCGGCGTGGCCGATGCGCGTTTCCCCCCACAGGGCGTGGTGGGCGTCCGCCAGGGCCTGGACGTGGGCCGCGCGCTCCATATTGATCCAGGTGGGGAAGTAGCACTCGGTCTCGTAGACCTCGCCGGTCCAGGAGGGGCGGTCGTACATGTACATGGATACCGTTACATCCTCGCCGTACTTCTTCACGCTGGGCAGGTCCCGGATCTCCTGCAGGCAGGAGTCCCAGGTCTCGCCGGCGGTCATGCGGCGGTCGATGGAGATGGAGCAGGAGTCGGCCACGGCGCAGCGGCTGGGGGAGGTGTAGAAGATCTGTGAGGTGGTGCAGGTGCCCCGGCCCAGGAAGCGGGCGTCCTCATAGTGCTCGGGGTTGTACTTGGGGTCGAGCATCTTCACCAGGCCCTTGATCGCAGCGCCGTCATCGGCGGGGTTCTCGTTGAGGGCGCGCACGTCCTGGAGGATGTCGGCCATCTTGTAGATGGCGTTGTCGCCCCGCTCGGGAGCGGAACCGTGGCAGGAGACGCCCTTCACGTCCACGCGGATCTCCATGCGGCCCCGGTGGCCCCGGTAGATGCCGCCGTCGGTGGGCTCGGTGGAGATGACGAACTCCACCTGCTCCTTCCGAATGCCCTTGGCGGGGAAGAACTTGTTGACGATGTACTGCCAGCACATACCGTCGCAGTCCTCCTCCTGCACGGAGCCGACCACCATAATCTTGTAGCCTGCGGGGATCAGTCCCAGCTCCTTCATGATCTTGGCACCGTAGACCGCGGAAGCCATGCCGCCCTCCTGGTCGGAGCCGCCGCGGCCGTAGATCACCGCGTCGTCCTCCCAGCCCTCGTAGGGGTCGTCCGTCCAGTTGCTCCGGTTGCCGACGCCCACGGTGTCGATGTGAGAGTCGATGGCAATGATTTTGTCACCGTCGCCCATCCAGCCGATCACATTGCCCAGGCCGTCCACCTCCACCTGGTCATACCCCAGCTGTTCCATCTCAGAGCGGATGCAGGCCACGACGTCTTTTTCCGCACAGCTTTCGCTGGGGTGGGAGATCATGGCCCGCAAAAAGCGGGTCATGTCGGCCTGATAGCCCTGGGCTGCTTTCTTGATCTGATCGTAATCCATGATTGTTTCCCTCCATCATTCATCCATATCGTGATTGATTGCCATGGAAAGCCCCCGCGCAGCGAGGCGCCGGGCGGCGCGTACAAGCGGTTTGCCCAACGGGCAAACCGCTTGGCGCAGGGGCGGTCCGCTCGCCCCGGGCCGGTAAGGGAACCCGGGGCCCCATGATTTAACGCTGCTAAACCGTGGGATATTCGCCGTCCCAGAGCACCTTGCGGAACTTCATGGGGTCGGTGTTGCCCTCAGTGGAGAAAAGAAGCACCTGGGAGAAGCGGTCCAGGCCGATGGCCTGACGCAGGTCCTGGTATTCGTCGTTCTCCATCAGCGCGGCAATGAGACCCATGCCCACCGCTCCGGACTCGCCGGAGATGACCACCGGGTCGCCCTTGACGGGTACCCCGAGCATCCGCATGCCCCGGGCGCTGACCCAGTCGGGGCAGGAGACGAAAGCGCTGACGTGGTTGCGCAGGATGTCCCAGGAGATGGTGTTGGGTTCGCCGCAGGCCAGCCCCGCCATGATGGTGGTCAGGTCTCCGTCCACCATGCGGGGCGCGCCGTCCCCGGCCAGGGCGCCCCGGTAGAGACAGTCGGCCGCCTGGGCCTCCATGACGATGAACTTGGGCGGGTCGTTGGGGAAGAGGTTGGCGTAGTACCCGATGACCGCGCCCGCCAGACTGCCCACGCCCGCCTGGACGAACACATGCGTGGGACGGTTTATGCCCATCTGACGCAGCTGGTCGGCGCTTTCGCTGGCCATGGTGCCGTAGCCCTGCATGATCCAGGCGGGGATCTCCTCGTAGCCGTCCCAGGCGGTGTCCTGTACGATGACGCCGTGGGGAGTGGCCTCCGCCTCGGCGGCGGCCATGCGCACGCAGTCGTCGTAGTTCACGTCCTCGATGGTGACGGCGGCGCCCTCCTTGGCGATGTTGTCGTACCGCGCCTGCGAGCTGCCCTTGGGCATATGGACCACCGCCTTCTGGCCCAGCTTGTGGGCCGCCCAGGCCACGCCGCGGCCGTGATTGCCGTCGGTGGCGGTGAAGAAGGTGGCCTGGCCGAAGTCCCGGCGCAGGGCCTCGCTGGTCAGATAGTCGTAGGTCATCTCCGACACGTCGCGGCCCATCTCCTTGGCGATGTACCGCGCCATGGCAAAGGAGCCGCCCAGCACCTTGAAGGCGTTCAGACCGAAACGGAAGCTCTCATCCTTTACGAACAGGCCCGCCAGGCCCAGATAAGCGGCCATACCGTCCAGCCGGGCCAGCGGAGTGATGGAGTACTGGGGAAAGCTGCTGTGAAAAAAGCGGGCCTTGGCCACATTGGTCAGGGACATGACGGGCAGCTGCCCGTCGTCGCTTTTGGGCATGTGGTTGACGGCCCATTTGATCCGGTCTTTCATTGCGACTGCGCCTCCGATTTCTATGTTCTGTCCCCATCATAGCACGGGAAATCTGCAAGTCAATAGGTTTCCAAAAAAATTTTTGTGCAACCAAAAAGTTTTTTAGATTTTTGTTGAAATTGACGGTGCGGGAATGGTTGCCTTTGTACATTTTCGGTGTTAAGCTAGAGCCATAAGATCAAAGAAAAGGAGACATGGCCATGTTTACCCTCACGGTCAACGGCGCGCAGGTACAGACGGAGCAGGACGGCTCTCTGATGGAGCTGCTGCGGGGCATGGGGCTGACTTCGGTAAAGGACGGGTGCGGTCAGGGCGCCTGCGGCACCTGTACCGTCCTGGCGGATGGGAAGCCGGTGAAAGCGTGCGTGCAGAAGATATCCAAGTTCCAGGGAAGGGCCATCGTCACCGTGGAGGGCCTCAGCCCGCGGGAGAAGGAGGTCTACACTTACGCCTTCGGCGCGGCGGGCGCGGTGCAGTGCGGCTTCTGCATCCCGGGGATGGTGCTGTGCGCCAAGGGCCTCATTGATCGGAACCCGGATCCCACCCGGGACGAGGCGGCCGTTGCCATCCGCAATAATATCTGCCGCTGCACCGGGTATAAAAAAATCATCGACGCCATCCTTCTGGCCGCCCGGCTCTTCCGGGAGGGGGCGGAGCATTTGTCCGCCCCGGCGGTCACCGGCGTGGGCCAGCGGGCCCACCGCCTGGACGTGCCGGAGAAGGTACAGGGCTGGGGCAAATACGCCGACGATATCCAGATGGAGGGCATGCTCTACGGCTCCGCCCTGCGCGCGGCATATCCCCGGGCCCGGGTGCTCTCCATCGACACCAGCGCGGCAAAGGCCCTGAGCGGCGTCCACGCGGTGCTCACCGCGGCGGATATCCCCGGCTCCTCCAAGGTGGGCCACCTGAAGCACGACTGGGACGCGCTGGTGCCCGTAGGCCGCCTGACCCACTATCTGGGGGACGCGGTCGCCCTGGTGGCCGCCGAGACCCGGGCGATCGCCGAACAGGCCAAGGCCCTCATCCGGGTGGAATACGAGGTGCTGCCCGGGGTGTTTTCCCCCCAGCAGGCATTGGCGGAGGGGGCGCCCCTGGTGCATGAGAGCGGCACGTCCAACGTGCTGGCCCATGAACATCTGGTCCGGGGCGACGCGGAGGAGGCGCTGCGCCGCTCCGCCCATGTGGTCACCCGGACGTATTTCACCCCCTTTACCGAGCACGCCTTTCTGGAGCCGGAGTGCGCCGTGGCCCTGATGGACCCGGACGGGGAGAGCGCTCTTATCTACTCCAGCGATCAGGGCACCTACGATACCCAGCACGAGTGCGCCCTGATGATGGGCTGGGAGCCGGAGCGCATCCACGTGGTCAACGCGCTGGTGGGCGGCGGTTTCGGCGGCAAGGAGGATGTGAGCGTCCAGCATCATGCCCTGCTGCTGGCCTACCACACCCGCCGGCCGGTGAAGGTGAAGCTCACCCGGGACGAGAGCATCCTGGTCCACCCCAAGCGACACCCGGCCTGGATGGAGGTTACCACCGGGTGCGGCGCGGACGGCCGGCTCACCGCCATGAAGGCGGTGGTGGTCACCGACACGGGGGCCTACGCCAGCCTGGGCGGGCCGGTGCTCCAGCGCCTTTGCACCCATGCCGCCGGGCCGTACAACTATCAGGTGATCGATATCGACGGTACCGCCGTCTACACCAACAACCCTCCCGCCGGGGCCTTCCGGGGCTTCGGCGTTACCCAGAGCTGCTTTGCCGCCGAGTGCAACCTGAACCTGCTGGCCGAGGCGGTGGGCATCTCCCCCTGGGAGATCCGCTACCGCAACGCCATTC
>NZ_JALFGV010000162.1:0-9950 GCF_022777125.1 Lawsonibacter sp. | reverse complement strand
GGCTCCCCGCGTGGATGGTACGGCTGTCGGTCTCCACGCGGGATACCTCCCGGTTCAAATCCCCGAACTCTCCCAGCATACGGCCGTCCACGGCCTGCAGGATCTCCCGTATGGTCATCGGCTCCATGAAATTCTCCTCACGTCCCAATTTTCGTTCCGTACCCGCCGGCGCCGCCCGCGGCCGTCACCTTCCGGCGCGGCGGGCCTTCAGCGAGGCGTGCACGATGCGCTCACACAGCGCGCTGTAGCCGATCCCAACCGCGGCCGCCTCCTGAGGCAGCAGGCTGGTGGGGGTCATGCCGGGCAGGGTATTGATCTCCAAAAACCAGATCTCGCCCGCGCCGTCCAGGATAAAATCGGCCCGGGAGTACACGGAAAGCCCCAGTGTCTCATACACCCGTACCGCCGCCGAACGCAGTTTTGCCTCTGTCTCCGGGGAGATGTCCGCCGGGCAGACCTCCTCCGCCGCACCGGGCTGATACTTGTTCTCATAGTCGTAAAAGCCCTGCTTCGGGATGATCTCAATGGCGGGCAGCGCTTCATCCTCCAGAATGCCCACCTGAAGCTCCCGCCCCTTTACATATTCCTCCAGCACGGTACGCCCACCCAGGGCCAGCGCGTCGGTGAGCGCGCGGCGCAGCTCCTCCGGCGTATGGACAATGGAGACGCCGATGGAAGAACCGCTGGCCACCGGCTTGACCACCAGGGGCAGCCGGGCCGATGCCACCAGGCCGTCGATGTCCTCCGCCCGGACGTCCACCATCTTCCAGCCGGGGGTATTCACCACGTCGGCGACCAGGCGCTTGGTCAGGTCCTTATCCATGGCGATGGCGCTGCCCAGATACCCGGCCCCCGTATAGGGGATGCCCAGCAGATCGAACGCGGCCTGCACGCGGCCGTCCTCCCCGCAGGCGCCGTGAAGGGCGAGAAAGACCACGTCCGCCAGCCGGCACAGCTCCAGCACGTTGGGTCCGAACAGGCTGGGACTCTTGTCACGGCGCGCGGCCTTCACCTGCTCCAGGTCGGGCGCCTGACGGCTGATGCGCTTGGCCGCCGCAGACACATCGGCGTCGAACAGCTCCTCCAGCGCGCCCGCATCGTCCTCCAGTCCAAAATACAGATCCACCAGGGCGGCCCGGTGCCCCTGTCCCCGCAGGGCCTCGGTCACCATCGTCCCCGTGGAAAGAGATACGTTTCGTTCCGGGGAGAGTCCCCCCGCCAACACGACGATCTTCATAACACACCTCGAAACAGAGAGATAATAGAATGATACGCACTAGTGGTATATTATAGCACAATATCATCCTATACTCAACTCTTTTCCGAATTGACCCTTGACAGAAAGCAGCCGGGATGCTATAGTGAGAAAGTAGTCAAAATGCACGGCCTGAACTCACATGTTTGTAGTCATCGTCGGCTCGTTCGACGGTATTACAGGGATGTGGGTTTTTTGTTTTGACATTTGGCTCCAATCTTTTTTCAGGAGGTACCAATATGTATCAGGGTACTGTCAAGTGGTTCAACGAGACCAAGGGCTTCGGCTTCATTTCCAATGACGAGGGCGGCGACGACGTGTTCGTTCACTTCTCCGCCATCCAGTGCGACGGCTTCAAGACCCTCCAGGAGGGCCAGAAGGTCGTTTACGATGTGGAGCCCGATCCCAAGAACAGCAGCAAGATGCGCGCTGTCAACGTCCGCGTTGCCTGATTGGGTCAGCCTTGAAGCGCCCCCCGCCCTTGATGGGCGGGGGGCGCTTTTGTACCCCGCGCGCCTTCCCGGCATATACTGTCGGTGTGGGGACTGTCCGGTTCCCGCAAATCGAATGGGGGTTGCTTTGCATGTGTTGTTGGAACGGTTGTAACAGCGTCTCCTCCTTCCGCGGCTGCCGCTGCGGATGCAGATCCGACTGCGACTGCCGCTGCTGTGAGCGTGAGTGCAGGAACAACGGCGTAACCGCCCTGTCCGCCTTCTCCGAGCTGTCCCGCCTCTCAGAGGACAGCGGCGCGTCTACCGCCGGATGGCCTGTTTATGTCTCTTATCCCGCGTTCCTGTGGGACAGCGACGATGAGACCGACTGCGGCTGCACTCGCTGCAGCTGACCGATCTGCCGCCCCAACCGGGGCGGCTACTTAGACGACACTGCCCCCAGGGCCCGCCGGTTCCGGCGGGCCCCTGTTTGTTTTTCTCTTTCCTGCCGGGAGAAACTATGTTAGAATAGGCTGAATGAATTTCCCTTGTTCCCGAGGGTAAAACAGGAGTATGCCATGAAACGCCTTTTTCCGCTTTTCCTCGCCCTGTCCCTGTCCCTGTCCGCCTGCGGCGCTCCCACCGTTGGGGATGTGGGCGCCTCGGAACAGTTTTTTGCCATGGATACCATCATGACGGTCAATGTGCTGGACGAGAACGGCGAAGCCGCCGTCCAGGCCGCCCGGGCCGAGATCGACCGGCTGGAGCAGATGCTCTCCCGCACCCGGGAGGACAGCGTGATCGCCCTGCTCAACACCCATGCCGGAGACGGGAGCGCCTTAGCCGTGGAGCCGGAGCTGGGAGCGCTGCTGCGCTTTGCCCAGTCCGTCTCCCAAGACCTGCCCGGATGCTTTGACATTACCATCGCCCCCGTCATGGACGCCTGGGGCTTCACCCGGGAAGAGCGGCATGTGCCCGATCCGGACACGCTGGCGGACACGCTGGCCCTGGTGGACTGGCGCGCCTTGACGGTAGCGGAGGACGATGCCTCCGCCCGGCTGGAGGAGCCCGGAATGGCGGTAGACCTCGGCGCCGTGGCCAAAGGCTTTGCCGCCCAGCGCGCCGCCGATGCCATCCGGGCGGCCGGAGGCACCTCCGCCCTGCTGGATCTGGGGGGCAATATCACCGTTTTGGGTTCCAAGCCGGACGGAGCGGACTGGAGGGTGGCGGTAAAAGATCCGCAGGACACCGAGCGTCAGTTGGGCGTGGTCTCTCTGCGGGACAAAACGCTTTCCACCTCCGGCGGGTATGAGCGGTATTTTGAGGCAAACGGCATAACCTATCACCACATCCTTGATCCAGAGACCGGCTATCCCGCCGACAGCGGGCTTTTGTCCGTCACCGTGGTCTCCTCCGACCCGCTGCTGGCCGACGCGCTGTCCACCGCCCTCTTCGTGGCAGGCAGGCAGGCCGCCTTGGATTACTGGCGCAGCCGGGACGATTTCGAGCTGATCCTATGCGGAAGCGACGGCGTCGTCACCGTCACGGAGGGACTCACCTTTGCATTTCGGGGGGAGGAGCATGGATACACCTGTGAAACGGCCCGCCGCTGAACGCCGCCGCCCCACGATTGGGGACGGCGTGCTGGCGCTGCTGGTGATCCTGTGTGCCGCTGCGCTTTTTTTCGGTCTTCGGCCGGCTTCCGGAAACCTTTTGACGGCCCGGATCGTCTTAGATGGTGTACTGGTGGCCGAGTACGACTTGAATGCCCTGACCTCCCCTGTGGAGCTGGCGGTGGACGGCGGGGCTTATCCCATGGTCATTCAGGCTGAGCCCGGGCGCATCCGCGTGCTGGAAAGCGGCTGCCCCAGCCAGGACTGCGTCCATACCGGCTGGGCCGACCGGGCGGGGGATCAGATCATCTGTCTGCCCAACCGGCTGGTCATTTCCCTGTCCGGCGCAGAGGCCCAGACTGATTTCGACGCGGTGACGGGATGACCGCCCCGGCGCTCCAACCGATTCAAAAAGGAGGTGCTGCCGCTTGTCCGGCTCCATCCGGCGGCTGACCCGCTGCGCGGTGCTCACCGCTCTGGCACTGGCTCTCTCCGTGGCGGAGGGGCTGGTTCCCCTGACCATCCTGTTCCCGCTGCCCGGCCTGCGGCTGGGCCTGGCCAACCTGGTGACGGTATACGCCCTGTGCCGCCTGAGCGGGCGCGAGGCCCTGCTGATCCTGGTCTCCCGATGCCTGCTGGGGGCCTTGCTGGGCGGCAATCTCATGTCCTTAGCGTTCTCCCTGACCGGCGGACTGCTGGCGCTGGGGACGATGTTCCTGCTGCTGCATATGCGGGGCCTGTCCCTGTTCGGCGTGTCCGTCGCCGGCGCCGCCGCTCATAACACCGGGCAGATCCTGGCCGCCATGGCGGTGCTGGGTACCCGTGCGCCTTTGGTCTACCTGCCGCCGCTGCTGCTGTGCTCCCTGATCACCGGCACAGTCACAGGCGGGGCCTGTATTCTGCTGGTCCATCGAGTACCGCAGCCGCTTGAAAGAAAATCTTAATTTTTTTGTTACCCTTTTGAGAGGCCTTCTGCCTTTTCCTGTCGTACCATAGAGTATATCCGAATCAAGAAAAACAACTCGCGGGAGGAACCGATACCAATGAAAACGACACTCAAGCACCTCGCCGCGCTGGGTCTGGCGCTGGCACTGGCACTTCCTTTGACCGCCTGCGGCGGAGATGGCGAACGCAAGCCCGCCGACAGTCAAAGCCCGGTGGCGGTAGCCACCCCCGCCCCTACCGCAACGCCCAAGCCCGCCGATCCTTACGATGCAGTACGTACCTACTGGAGCGAGGATCAGCTCACGCAGGCCTGGGGGCCGGAGCAGCCGGTGGAGCATCTGTTCTTCCATCCGATCATCGCGTATCCCCAGTGGGCATTCCACGATTGCAGCGCCACCCAATCCGAAAAAGAGGGACTGGACGACTGGATGGTCACGGTGGATGAGTTCAACAAGATCATTCAAAGCGTCTACGACAAGGGTTTCATTCTGGTCGCAATGGAGGACGTCTGGAGCGAGGTCACCGGCGAGGACGGCGTGGCCCGGATGCAGCGCAATACGCTTATGCTCCCCGAGGGGAAAAAGCCCCTTGTCATCTCCTTCGATGATGTGAACTACTACGAATATATGCTGGAGCAGGGCTTTACCTCCAAGCTGGTGCTGGGGGACGACGGTCAGATTTGGGCGGAGTGCACCGATCCCTATACCAAGCAGACCTTCCTGACGCAGGACCTGGACGCCACGACCCTTCTGGATCAATTCGTGCTGGCGCATCCGGATTTCTCACTGAACGGCGCCAAGGCCATCTTTTCTCTGACGGGATATCAGGGAATCCTGGGCTACCGCACGCAGAACGATATCGACATCGCCGCGGACGACCCGGCCCGGCCCGCCTTCGACGCAAACCGTGCCGCGGAGATCGAAGCGGTCAAGCCCATCCTGCAGCGCCTGAAGGAGACCGGCTGGACCTTCGGCTCCCATACCTGGGGACACATCAACCTGTCCTCCTGGTCCCTGGAAAAGATCCAGCGGGACACCGTCCGCTGGCAGGAGGAGGTGGGCACTCTGGTGGGACCCACCAATATCCTCTTTTATCCCCACGGCGCCCGGCCCGACGGAGACGATTGGCACACCACCGGTCCTGTGTTCCAGTACCTCCAGAATCAGGGCTTCCGGGTCTTCGCCAGCGTGGGCGTCAATTCCTTCTCCTATGTCAAAAAGGATATCTCCGCCGTCATCTGCGACCGGATGCATCCGGACGGAACCACGCTGCGGGGCGGCAACACCGGCAAGGATGTGGAGCGCTATATGCCCTTCTACGACTGCCGCGAGATCATTGACCTGGAGGTACGTCCCAATCTGGGCGTACGTTGGCCTGAGACATGAAGCACTGGGCCCGGCTTTCGGCCGGGCCCAGTGATCCCTTTACCTTATTTTTGCTTTTCGGGTACCATTCGTCAAAAGAACCAGGGGCAGCCTCAAAAAATGAGACTGCTCCTTACAAATCCTGATTTGTAAAGGGTCGGAACGATGGGATTTTGGATATTCATGCTGGTAATGACGTTACTAATTCCTCTGACAATGATCGCGTTCGGGACGATTTTTATAAAGAAGCCGCCAAAAAACATAAATGCCTTTTATGGGTACAGAACATCGATGTCTATGAAAAATATGGACACTTGGATGTTTGCCCATCAACATGCAGGACGTATTTGGCTTTTGACAGGGATAGTGACAACCATACCTTCCGTTATCGTAATGGCACTTGTATTCCACAAGGAGATTGATACGATCGGATGGACCGGAGGCATTATCGTACTATTGCAATGTGCTGTGATGTGTCTTCCTCTTGTTTTTACAGAAAGGGCGTTAAAACAGAATTTCGACGAATATGGGATGAAACGATAAATCGGAATTTATTACACTGCTATGCTTATGGGCATTTTAGCATGCAAGCAAATATTTTTCAATGTATAGTCAAATTGCCGGAGATTTTAAGCATGCACAAATAGCGTAAAAGGGACGCCCACTGGGCTATCCGTAAAACACGGTGGGTTTAAGGAAAATTTTAATATCCCAAAAATCGTTTGAACAATACTATTTCCGCTGTTTCCATTCAAAAAATACAAAGACAGGCATAAAACCTACCTCTGTATTTTTTTACATTTCTCTATCGTATTTGCAACGATAATAAATTCCATAGCCGTGGACAAACAAGTACGAAAACACCAAAAGCAATACAGCAACCAGTTCAATCCCCATCAGTGCGAAGGAGACCATCAGCGCACCAAATACGAATGTCATAGCATCATAAGCTTTTGCCTTCGCACGATTAGAAATTGCAATATTTCGTTCATCTTTTTTCTCAATTTCCAGCACCCTCTGTGTTTCTGGGTGTTTTTTTAAGGTTCTACTTGTAACAATACTACCCATGCCAGACCCAAAAACGCCAGAACCAATTCCTACGAATACATAAGGCAGGTTCATCAGGAAGTTGTTGGAATTGTCTATATTTTTCATAAGGAAAAAACCAACTGCCAATAAAGCAATGCCACTTCCAGTGATGAGCCAATGTTTTGTATTTTTCATTTTGCATCCTCCTCATAAATAAAGATTTCTTCAATACTCATTCCAAAAAAATTTGCGATTTTGAAAGCCAGAAGAATGGAGGGATTATAGCGCCCGTTTTCAAGAGAACCTATCGTTTGACGGGATACTTCAAGTACTGAGGCTAATTCCTCTTGTTTAATGCCTCGGTTCTTCCTTAATTCTTCCAGTCTATTTTTCATTTTCCCAACCTCCCTTCTTGAACGGAAAGCTTCCTTTCCATGTCTGAACCATATCATATAAATTACATAATGTCAAGTGTCCTTTCCATTCGTGTTCCATACAAAATTATGAATAGCCTCCCACTGCTTTCGCTTGACAGCCGGGCGCTGGTGTGGTAAAATTGTGCTCCTTTACCGCGGCTGGGAAAGGAATGTGAGTGTATGATACCACACTGGAAGCAAAAATTTGTCACCCTCTGGGTCGGGCAGGCCCTCTCGATCCTCACCAGCATGGTCTCTCAATACGCCCTGATCTGGTACCTTACCGATCAGACCGGCTCCTCCGCCGTCTTGTCGGCGGCCACCATCGCCGCTCTGCTGCCCCAGGGCATTCTATCCCTGTTTACCGGGGCCTTTGCCGACCGGTTTGACCGGCGCTTCCTTATGGCCGCTGCAGACGGCGCCATCGGCCTGCTGTCCCTGGCACTGGCTCTGGCGGCCGCCGCCGTGACCCTGACCCCCGGCCCCATTATTCTGGTGCTGGCCCTGCGCAGCGCAGGCGGCGCGTTTCACGCGCCCTGCATTCAGGCGGTAACGCCTCTGATCGCACCGCCGGACGCATTGACCCGCTGCGCCGGTTGGAGCCAGGGCATCCAGACGGTCTCTATGCTGCTCTCCCCTGCTCTGGCCGCCGCGCTGTATGCCGCTCTGCCGCTCCATTGGATCATTCTGACGGACACGCTGGGAGCACTTTTTGCCATCGGCGGACTGCTTTTCGCGCGCCTGCCCGTACTGCGTGTGGGACAGCCGGAGCAGCGCCTGCGTATCTGGCGGGATACGAAAGAGGGGTTTGCAGTGCTGCGCTCGCACCGCTGGCTGTGGGAGCTCTGCCTGATTTGCGCGCTTTTTTCCGTGGCCTTCATGCCGGTGTCCGCCCTGTTCCCCCTTATGAGCATGCAGTACTTCGGCGGAGACACCGCCTCCGCCGCGGTCGTGGAGACCGCTTTCTCCATTGGAATGCTGGCAGGCTCCGTGATCCTGGGGCTCTGGGGCGGTTTTCGGGATAAGATGGCGACTATGCTCAGCTCCATCTTCGCCCTGGGCGTCGTTCTGGTGGCCACCGGCCTGCTGCCTCCCACCGCCTTCTGGACCTTTGCCGTCCTCTCCCTGTTCATGGGGCTGACCTGCCCCTTCTTCAATTCGGTCTTTATGGCTCTGATCCAAGAAAAGGTCGCGCCGGAATTTCTGGGGCGGGTGCTCGGCCTGTCCGGGGCCATCATGACGCTGGCATCCCCCGTTGGACTGGTCGCCACCGCTCTGCTGGCCGACCGCACCGGCATCACCGTTTGGTTTCTGCTGTCTGGCGTCGTCACCCTTTTCTGCGGCGTGCTGGGTCTGGCTCTGCCCGCCGTACGCAACTGTGATAAGTTGAAGTCCTGAGAAAAACATGCTAAAATGGCCTCGCATGGATATCCCATGCGAGGCCGTTTTAGGAGCAAGGAGGTTTTTCGATGACAGACCAGGAATTGGTGGAGCTTGCCTTTACAATGCTGAAGCATGCCTATGTGCCCTACTCGGGCTTTCCAGTGGGGGCCGCGCTGGAGTGTGCCGGCGGGGACGTTTATACCGGATGCAATGTGGAGAACGCCGCCTACGGCTCTACCATCTGCGCCGAGCGTACCGCACTGGTAAAAGCGGTCAGCGAAGGGCACCGGGATGATTTTATCCGTCTTGCCGTGGTAGGCGCCGCCGCTGATTACTGCTGGCCCTGCGGAGCCTGCCGTCAGATGCTCAGCGAATTTGCACCCGCGCTCCGGCTGCTGGTCGCCCGGGGCGATCATACGTTCGTCTCCTGCTCCTTGTCCGAGCTCTTGCCCCACAGCTTCGGGCCAAAATCACTGGACAAGGCGCCGCGATGACTCCAGGCGCAGTCCCGCCGGGGGCCGCTATCGCGCGGCTTCTCCGGCGGGAGCCGACAGTCTGGAAAGGTCGGCGCCCTCCCATTCCAGCAGCCTGCGTTTTTTGTCGACGCCGCCGGCATAACCGGTCAAGCTCCCATTCGTTCCGACCACCCGGTGACAAGGGATGATGATGGAAATCGGGTTATGTCCCACCGCACCGCCGACTGCCTGCGCGGACATGGTCTTGCGCTGCATGCGCTCCGCCATCTGCTTTGCGATGGCCGCGTAGGTGGTCACCTGGCCATAGGGGATCTCGCACAGGATGCGCCAAACGCCCTGACGAAAGGGACTGCCGGCCGGCGCAAGGGCGAGTTCTGCAATTGCAGGCCGGTCTCCTGCAAAATACCGATCCAGCCATTCCTTTGCACTGCGCAGGATGGGAAGATCCTCCCGCTGCTCCCGCTGCTCCGGCAAACCGGCTCCAAAATACTTTTGTCCCTCCAGCCACAGCCCTATCAGGCCGTCTTCCCTGCCCGCCAGCAGAAGCGGCCCCACTGGAGACCAATAGCGCGCCGTATAATACATGAATATCCCCTCCCCTGTTCAGACGCCTTATCCATCTGCAAACTATTCTTCGGCTCCATCCGGCATTCTCCGGCTACGCTTACTCCCACTCGCAAAATGAAACTTAATTCTAAACGCTTTTGTTTGGGAGATTTGATATCATTTGATTTTTCCTGATACCTATTATCCTTATCCTATGGGCTTGCCGAACTTTTGCTATCATTTGGCTATCAAGGAAATGGCTATCAACGGTAAAATTAGATTGGTTTCTCTGGTGGTTTACAACTACATTTTACCACGAAAGACAGGGAAATGCAATAACCTTCCTCGCTGTGGCAGGGTTGTTTCATGAACTATTTATTATCAAATCTAATTTATACATCTTATCCTCACATCTCCCATATCTTTTCTGATAAAATAATCACATAAAAAAGCGCAAACTACCCCTATATCTCTTTACAGGGCTTTTTTTTA
>NZ_JALFGV010000157.1:0-5604 GCF_022777125.1 Lawsonibacter sp. | reverse complement strand
CAGAGCCGCACCGCTGTGTGCGATCGTTTATTCCGTCCCGTTCCGCGGCTGCAGCAAATGCCCCCAGCGGTAGTAGATCAGCACGGCTGCGGAAGTGACCGCCCAGGTGATGGGATAGCTCAGCTCCACGGCCTCGATGGTGTGATGGGCCGGCACCACGGTAAACAGCCACACCAGCCGCAGCACGCACACGCCGAACACCGAGATGAGCATGGGCACCATGGATCTGCCCGCTCCCCGGATCGCGCCGGGGAGCAGCTCCACCAGGATATACGTGATATAGCAGGGCGCCAGAAAGCGCACCATGGCCACGCCGATCTCCAGCACGTCCGGGTCGGGGGAGAATATGCTCAGGATCGGCCGGGCAAACACGGTCATGGCGGTGCTGAGGAGCACGGTAAAGCCCGCGCTCATGCCTACCGACACCCGCACGCCCTTCTTCAGCCGGTCGTATTGGCCCGCGCCGTAGTTCTGCCCGGCAAAGGTCGTGATGGCCAGGGCCATGGCGTTGATGGACATCCAGAAGATCACGTCCATTTTGCCGTAGGCGGTCCAGGCGGCTACGGCGTCGGTGCCGAAGGAGTTGATCGCAGCCTGGATGACGATGTTGGAGGCGGAGTACATCACCGACTGAAGGGCGGCGGGCACGCCCACCCGCATGGCATCCTTCAGCGGAGCGCCGTACAGCCGCAGCTGCCGGGGGAAAAGCTGATAGGCCTGCCCCTGCGAGCGCATCAGGGAGAGCACCACCAGCACGGCGGAGAGCAGCTGGGAGAGCACCGTGGCCAGGGCCACCCCCAGCACCGCCAGCCCGAAGCCCACCACCAGCACCAGGTCCAGCACGATGTTGCACAGCGAGGCGGCAATCAGGAAATAGAGCGGCCGCCGGGCATCCCCCACCGCCCGGAGCACACCGGTGCCCATATTGTAGACCACATTGGGGATCATGCCCAGAAAGTAGATCCGCTGATAGAGGATGGCGCCGGGCAGCGCTTCCTCAGTGGTCCCCATGGCCCGGAGGGACCAGGGCGTCAGCAGGAAGCCCGCCGCCATAAAAAAGGCGCCCAGCAGCAGGGAGAGGAGCATGGCGGTATGGACGCTCCGAAAGACCTCCGGGCCCCGGCGGGCGCCGTAGTGCTGGGCGATGATGACCACCGCGCCGCTGGCAAGCCCGGTAAAGACGCCCACCGTCAGGTTGACTACCACCCCGGTGGAGCCCACGGCGGCCAAAGCGGTCTTGCCCACAAAACGGCCCACCACGACCGTGTCCACGGTGTTATAGAGCTGCTGAAAAAACGTACCGAACCACAGGGGGAAAAAGAAGGCCAGCAGCTGTTTCCAGATGACCCCCTGGGTGATGTCGCCGCTGTTCTGCCGCAGGATACCCATACGACCTCCTATCCATCGTCATCCGCATCATCAAGCATCGCTCCGCCGCCGCGCGGCGCAGCCAGATGATTCTACACGCTTTGCCCGGGAAATACAAGGGGACGGTCTCATTTTGGCGCCCTCTTGTATTTTTCGCGGGATTCCTATATAATATTGGGGCGAATTTACCCTCAGCGAACAAGGCGCACCGCGTGTTCCGGCTGCGTTTTCAGGCGCGGAACCACCCGACGGCACAGGCCGCGAATCCGGATGGGAGCTCCGCGCGGAACAACGGCGCCGCCCTTTGTCCGCTGAAGGCTGCGAAAGAGGGGCTATACGCCATGAAATTAGGCATCGTGGGCCTGCCCAATGTGGGCAAATCGACCCTGTTCAACGCCATCACCAACGCCGGCGCGGAGAGCGCCAACTACCCCTTCTGCACCATCGACCCCAACGTGGGCGTGGTAGCGGTCCCGGATGCGCGGCTGGACAAGCTCAGCGCAATGTACCACCCGAAAAAGACCACCCCGGCCGTCATCGAGTTTGTGGACATTGCCGGTCTGGTGAAGGGGGCCTCCAAGGGGGAGGGCCTGGGCAACAAGTTTTTGGCCAACATCCGGGAGTGCAGCGCCATCATCCACGTGGTACGCTGTTTTGACGATGAAAACGTCATCCACGTGGAGGGCTCCACCGATCCCCTGCGGGACATCGGCATCATCGACATCGAGCTCATCCTGGCCGACGTGGAGATGGTAGAGCGGCGCATCGACAAGGCCCAGAAAGCCGCAAAGGGCGACAAGCGGTACCTGCACGAGGTGGAGGTGTTCTCCGCATTGAGGGACTGGCTCAACGACGGCAACTCGGCCCGCTCATTTGCCTGCGGCGAGGAGGACGCCGAACTGATCGCCACCTCGGAGCTTCTGTCCCTCAAGCCCATCATCTACGCCGCCAACCTGGATGAGGACGGCTTTGCCGACCACCAGAACAACCCCTACTATCAGCTGGTGGCCGATCTGGCCGCCCGGGAGGGGGCCCAGGTCATTCCCGTGTGCGCCAAGCTGGAGGCGGAGATCGCCGAGCTGGAGCCGGAGGAGAAAAAGGAGTTCCTGGAGGAGCTGGGCATTCCGGAGTCCGGTCTGGACCGGCTCATTCGCGCCAGCTACGCCCTGCTGGGGCTGATCTCCTTCCTCACCTCCGGCGAGGACGAGTGCCGTGCCTGGACCATTACCCGGGGCACCAAGGCCCCGCAGGCCGCGGGCAAGATCCACACCGACTTCGAGCGCGGCTTCATCCGGGCGGAGGTCATCGCTTTTGACGATCTGACGGCCTGCGGCACCATGTCCGCGGCCAAGGAAAAGGGGCTCGTGCGCTCCGAGGGCAAGGAGTACGTCATGAAGGACGGCGATATCGTCCTCTTCCGCTTCAACGTCTGACCGCCCTTTTCCGGCGGCTCCCGCGCATGATCCCGCCATACGGAATCCCGGGACGAAACGCGCCCACGGGATTCCACGCCTGCCGGGCGGCTTCGCCCGGGCGTCCGCTCTTTCTTTGCCCTTGGAGCCGTTTGGCTCGTTTGGATTGACAAGAGGGGCGAACTATGGTAAAAAATATATGGTGAATTTCAATAATTGAATTTATATGCCAGGTTGAGCCGAATTTGTCCGCGCTCCGGCAGCACTTGTGTAATGGAGGATCCGAATGGCTGAAAAGGTGACGCGGACCAATCAATCCGCAGATAAGATATTTGACGTGGTGGAGACCATGGTGCGCAACGGCGCGCCCATGCGCCTCAACGATATCGCAAAGCTGAGCGGGATCCCGCAGAGCACCGCTTTCCGCATGATCAATGCCCTGCGGGAGCGTGGATATGTGATCCAGGATGAAAATTCGGCCAAATACACCCTTTCCCTGAAATTTTCCCTGATCGGGGACATGGTGCGGGCCAAATTCGATCTGCGCGACCTGGTACACCCCTATATGCTGAACATCGCCGCCAGCTGCGACGGGATCTGCTACCTGGCCATCCCGCAGCAGCAGGAACTGGTCTACATCGACATGGTGAGCCCTCCCGGCTCGGTGCTGACGCGGATGCCCTTTATCGGCAAGCATGTGCCCCTGCACTGCGGCGGAAACGGGATCATCATCCTGTCCGGCTATTCCGATGCCCAGCTGGAGGAATACCTCCGCCAGGCCAGTTACGACAAACCCTCCCCCAAGACGGTGACCGATCCGGAGAGCATCCGGGCAAAGGTGAAGGAGGTCCAGCAGCTGGGGTACAGCTTCTGTACCGAGCAACTGGAGAGCGGGAACGGCAGTATTGCCGTCGGACTGCGCAACCATCTGGGCCAGATCATCGCCGGGCTGAGTGTAGGCGGCCCCATCGAGCGCCTGACGGACGAATATGTCCGTCACGCCCTGCCTCATCTCCGGCATGCCGCGGAAGAGATCTCCGCGCAGTTGGCATACAAAGCCCTCTGATACGAGGTCATATTATCCCAGCCAAGCGGCCGGCGCAGTACTGCGCCGGCCGCTTTCGTCATCTTTGGGCGCTGTATCTCCAAATTAGATCCCATGTTTTTGAGAATCCCATCCGTTTTACTTAATGCACAAATTTTAACTCGACATTTTATACAAAAACTCGATTTTATTTTTTATTTAAAAAACTATATTGACCAAATCTAAAATTAGTGCTAAATATATGGCATAGATATTCAATAATTGAAATTGAATATCAACCAATATTCTTGAGGAGGAGTACCAATGAAAAAGACGATTGCTCTATTGCTGGCGCTTGTCATGTCCCTGTCCCTCGCGGCCTGCGGCGGCGGAAGCGGAAGTGGAAGCGCAGCTCCGTCGCCCTCGCCCGCATCAGAACCCGAGTCCTCCGATACGCTGACCAACGTGGGTGACATCGAGTCCGGCGCACAGGGCGAAGCGGCCCTGGACTTTGGCGATTACACGCCCGAGAACCCCCTGACCATCAAGCTGGCCACCCCCCAGAGCAACGAAAAGAGCCATCTGAACGTGCTGGCCAACGCCTTTAAGGAGCGGGTGGAGACCTGGACCGACGGCGCCGTCATCGTGGACCTCTACATGGGCTCCATGGGCTCCGACCGTGAGATCGTGGATCAGGTCATCGCCGGTACCCTGGAGATGGGCGTGAACAATACCGCTATCATGGCCAACTACAACCGTCTCTTCGACGTGCTGGACCTGGCCTACCTCATCAAGGATTACGACGACGTTTACGATGTGATGGCCTCCGACGTATGGGCGGACATGCTGGGCGAGTTCTCCAGCACCGGCGCCAGCCTGCTGGCCCTGCAGTGCATCGGCTTCCGCACCATCTGCACCACGGAGAATGCCGGCCCCGTCCATAACATGTCCGAGCTGGCCGGAAAGACCATCCGCATCACCGAAGGCCCCATCTTCCTGGACGACTACAATGCCTGGGGCGCCGCGCCCGTGTCTATGAGCGCCAGCGAGATCATGCCCGCCCTCCAGAACGGCACCATCGACGGTGTGGACCACGTGCCCGTGACCCTGTACACCGGCAACGGCCAGGGCGAATACATCAAGTATGTGGCCGTGACCAACCAGGCCGCCCACTTCAATGGCCTGGACATCAACAACAAGTTTTATGAGGGCCTGCCCGCGGACCTCCAGGCCCTCATCCAGAAGGCCGCCTCCGAGGCCGCCGAGTTCCGCACCCAGGCCCTGCAGGCGGACAACGAGACCTATGTCCAGAAGCTTACCGATGAATACGGCATCACCTTCTACTACCCCACCGAGGAGGAGATTGCACAGCTGCAGGAGGCGGTGCAGCCCGTCTACGAAAACTTCGTCTCCACCCACGAGTTCGGCAGCTACGCCGCCGCCATCGCCGAGATCTGCGCCGCCAACTGAGCGCGCGGCCCGGTACTCACCCATTGAACAAAACGTAACGTGCGGGATAGCAGCCTGGACAGTGCGGGTGTGCTGTTCGGGCTGCCATCCCCCTTTATGGGGCGGTAAGCGTATTTTTCAACAGAGGGGTATCTGCTATGAAAGCTATGAAAACAATCACCGGTGTGCTGCTGAAGGTTTTGGATGTGCTCTCCATCGTCCTGATGGTGGGAATGGTGGTCTTTCTGCTGATCCAGCTTGTGGCGCGGGCCGTGTTTACCCACGGTTTTTCCTGGACGGAAGAGTCCGCCAAGATCTGTCTGATCATGCTGGCCTATGTGGGCGCGTCTA
>NZ_JALFGV010000153.1:0-5122 GCF_022777125.1 Lawsonibacter sp. | reverse complement strand
AGGAGTCGGCGCCCTCCGGCTTTTGGTATGCCGGCCGCCTCGCACCAGGCGGACCGGCTTGTTTTTTTGCGTGCCGGTCATAAAGTGGGACGAGCGTTCATAGGATGTGCCAGTACGAAAGAAGGACGTGAATGGTGATGTATGAGAAGGAAATCCTGCGGTTTCATCAGGCAGCGGCGCTGCTGCCGCCGGAACAGCGCCGTGCGCTGGAGCGGCTGGACGACGCCGTGAAGGCGCGGACGGAGGAAATCCGCCTGCGGGCGGGGCAGCCGGTCAGCCTGGTGCTGCCGGAGGGAGAGATCACCCTGCCCGGCTGGGAACGGCCCGTTCGGACGGCCGAACTGGCCCTGCTGCTGGAGATCGCCACCCAGGCCTCGGCCCACACGGCGCTCTCCCAGGTGCGAAGCGGCTTTTTTACCGTCCGGGGCGGGCACCGCCTGGGCATCTGCGGAAGCGGTGTGGTAAAGGACGGCGCGGTGTGGAACCTGCGGCAGGTCTCCTCGCTGGCTCTGCGGATCGCCCGGGAAGCGGTCGGGATCGCCGCTCCGATCCTGGACAGGCTTTGGGCGGGGGAGGAGCTGCTCAGCACACTGATCCTCTCGCCGCCCGGCTGGGGCAAGACCACGCTGCTGCGGGACCTGATCCGGGCGCTCTCCGATGGAGACGGGGTCCCCGCCCGGCGGGTGGGCGTGGCCGACGAACGGGGCGAGCTGGCCGGCGTATGCGAGGGCGTCCCACAATTCCGGGTGGGGCGGCGCACCGACGTCATGGACGGCTGTCCGAAAAGCGCGGGCCTTCTGATGCTCCTGCGGGGCATGAACCCCCAGGCGCTGGCGGCGGACGAGATCACCGCGCCGGAGGATATCGCGGCGCTGGAGATGGCGGCCAACTGCGGCGTGTCCCTTCTGTGTACCGCCCATGGGGCTTCGCTGGAGGATCTGCGCCGGCGTGTGCTGTACCGGCGTCTGCTGGAGGCTCAGATCTTCCGCCGGCTGGTGGTCATCCGGCGGCAGGGGAGCCGGCGGTGCTATTCGGTAGAGGAGCTGGAACGATGCTGAAGCTGCTGGGGGTGCTGCTGCTGGCTGGGGGGACCGCCGCTGCAGGCTTTTGCGCTGCGGGACAGCTGACAAAGCGGGCCCGTGCGCTTCAGGCGCTCCTGGGTGCGCTGGAGCTGATGGAGCGGGAGCTTTCCTTCCGTCTGACTCCAATGCCGGAACTGCTGGAACGGCTTTCCCGGCAGGCCGATCCTCCGGCCGACGGGCTGTTTGCCGGTTGCCGGGAGGGACTCTCCAGTCTGGGGGAGCGGTCCCTGGCCGAGCTCTGGAAGGCGGGGGTGCGTCAGCCCGCCCTGCTGCTGGAAGCGGAAGAGCTCGCCCTGCTGGACGGCCTGGGCCAGGTGCTGGGAAGCTACGATGGAGAGGGCCAGCTGGCCGCTCTGGCTCAGACCTGCGCGGCGCTGGAGCGGGCGCTGGCGGAGGCCCGGTCGGAGCGCAAACGCATGGGAAGGGTCTATCAGACCCTTGGCCTGGCGGCCGGGGCGTTCCTGGCGATCTTACTGGTGTGATACCCGGCGCAGCCGCCGGAAAGGAAAGGGTAACGGAATATGGATGTGGATTTGATTTTCAGGATCGCGGCCATCGGAATCCTGGTCTCGGTGCTCAATCAGGTGCTCTCCCGCTCGGGGCGGGACGAGCAGGCGACCATGACCACCTTGGCGGGACTGGTGGTGGTGCTGATGATGGTAGTACGGGAGATCAGCGATTTGTTCGAGCTGGTAAAGAACCTGTTCGGGCTGTAGCGGGATGGACGAGATCGGACGGGCCGCCGCCGTTGCCGTGGCCGCGGCGATCTGCGCGGTGGTGGTAAAAAAGAGCGCCGGGGAAGTGGCCGTGGTTCTTTCCCTGGCAGCGGGAGCGGCCATTCTCATCCTGACGCTGGGGGCGGTGGAGGGCGTACGGACGCTCATGGACGACCTGGCCGATGCGGCGGGGTTAGCCCCGGCGGTGCTGGCTCCTCTCATCAAGACGGTCGGCATCGCCATCCTGACCCGGGTCTGCGCCCAGGTCTGCCGGGATGCGGGGGAGGGGGGGATCGCCGCATTCCTGGAGACGGCGGGAGCGGCCATGGCGCTGTTTGTAGCGCTGCCGCTGCTGCGGGCGGTGCTGGATACGGTGATCGCTCTGCTGTAGCCATCCGCACGCACGGGCGCTGCCGCCCGCTCCGCAGCCCGGCAAGCCGTATTTCCCGGATCATCCTGCCTGTGAATCACAGGCGCTAAAACAGGAGATACCAATGAAAAAACGGATTTTGACCACAGCGGCGGCGCTGCTTTTGCTGGCCTGCCTTTGCCCGGCCCGGGCCGGCGACGTGCTCGCCGCCCAATCGGAGGCATTGGACCTGGATGGCCTGGAGGACGCGGCGGGAGATTACCTTCCGGGCACGGACAGCCCGGTGGACGCCAGCCTGGACGAGGGCATCCAGTACATATTGGACACCGGCAGCGGTCAGATCTTCGGCGTGGTGCGCAAGGCGCTGCGCAGCGGCATCCTGCTGCTGACGATCGTGCTGCTCTGCGCGCTGGCGGAGGGGGTGTACAGCGGTATCGGGGGCGGCGCTACGGTAGACGTGGTGAGTCTGGTGGGCGCGCTGGCCATCACTGCAGTGGCGGTGGCGGACGCCCACTCCCTGATCGGCATGGGCCGGGAGGCCCTGGATCATATGGAGCTGTTCTCCAAAGCGCTGCTGCCCACCATCACGGCGGCGGCCGCCGCCAGCGGCTCTCCCGGCGGGGCGGTGGCCCGGCAAGTGGCGACCATGCTCTTCTCCGATGTGCTCATGACCCTCATCACGCGGCTGCTGATGCCGCTGGTGTACGCCTACATCGCCGCCAGCGTGGCCTATGCGGCGGTGGGGAACGAGGGCCTCAAGCGCATTGCAGGCGCCCTGAAGTGGGTGGTGACCAGCATCCTGACCGCCGTACTGCTGGTCTTCACCGGTTACCTGACGGTCAGCGGCGTCATCGCCGGAAGCGCCGATGCGGTGACCGTAAAGGCCGCTAAATTCGCCATGTCCGGCCTGGTGCCGGTGGTGGGCGGAATTCTTTCCGATGCGGCGGAGACGGTATTGGCCGGGGCCGGCATCCTGAAAAACGCGGTGGGCGTGTTCGGAATGCTGGTGGTCCTGTGTATGTGTATCGCCCCGTTTTTGCAGCTGGGCATCCACTACCTGGCCTACAAGCTGACCTCGGCGCTGAGCGCCACCGTCTCCGGAGGAAGGGTGGCCGGGCTCATCGACAGCATCGGCGGGGCCTTCGGACTGGTGCTGGGCATGACCGGCTCCTGCGCCCTGCTGCTGATTATTTCCATGGTGTCCGCCATTACGGCGGTTTCGGGGTGAGACTATGCTGGAACTGATACGGCAATGGCTGGTAGGCATTACCTGCGCGGCCATGGTGGTGGCCCTGGCCGAAGGGCTCACGCCGCCGGGGACCATCCGGAAGATCGGCAAGCTGACCGGCGGCCTGGTGCTGCTGGTGAGCATACTGCAGCCGGTGGTGGAGCTGGACCCCGCTGCGCTGACCCGGTCCCTGACGGAATATAAGCTGGAGCTGGGCGCCTACAGCGCTCAGCTGGAGGAGGAGAATGGGGAACTGATGAAAAGCATCATAGAGGAGCAATCCGCCGCATATATTCTGGACAAGGCGGCACAACAGGGCATCGCCTGCCAGGTGACGGTGCAGGCCGCCGGGGAAGGCGAGTGGCCCGTTCCGGAGACGGTGACCGTCCAGGGAACGCTCACCGGAGCGCAGCGGGAGGCGCTGGAGCGGCAAATCGAGGCGGACTTCGCCATCCCGGTCCAGCGGCAGTTTTACGAAAGCGGGGACGGGGCATGAAAACGGAAGCCTTGGGTGCATGGAGCAAACGGCTGCGCGGCGTGTTCGGCCGGTATAAGTTCGTGCTCCTGGTCATCCTGGCGGGGGCGGCGCTTCTTCTGCTGCCCTCGGTCGGGGAAAAGGAGACGGCGGCGGAGCAGACGGCGGAGCAGACCAGCCTGCTCCAGAGCGTGGACGCGCTGGAGCGCAGGCTGGAGGCGGCCCTTTCGCGCATGGACGGAGCGGGGGAGGTGACGGTGGTACTTACCGTGAAAAGCAGCGGCCGCCAGATCCTGGCGCAGGACGGCAAGACCACGGAGCGGGGCGAGACAACCGATACGCAGCTGACCACAGTGGTGGTGTCCCGGGGCTCCGGTTCGGAGGAGCCGGTGGCGCTCCAACAGCTTTCGCCCCAATATCAGGGCGCCCTTGTGGTATGCTCGGGCGGGGACGCGGATGCGGTACGGCTGAAAATCGTCGAGGCGGTCTCCGCCCTGACGGGGTTGGGCGCGGATAAAATATCAGTCTGTAAGGGAAAGTGAGGAAACGACGATGAAAGTTTGGAAACGCAATGCGGTGGTAGCCGCGATCGTGCTCTTCGTATGTGTGGCGGTGTACCTGAACTGGTCCTATCAGAAGGAGGGCGGCGACGCGGCGGAGACAGGCAAGACCTTGGGCGAGGCGGCCCTGGTAAGCGGTCAGACCGCCGACCCGCTTTTGGGCGGCACACAGACGGCCCAGCCGGGCGCCTCCGGGAGTCCTTCTCCCACCGGGGCGGCGCAGGCCAGCGGCAGCGATTATTTTGCCTCCGCCCGGCTCAACCGGCAGCAGGCCCGGGACAGTGCTCTGGCCATCCTTCAGGATGCTCTGGCCAATGAGGACCTGGATGAGACCATGCGCGCGGACAACAGTCAGGCCATCCAGACCCTGGCCAGCGCTACCGTGTCCGAAGCGCAGATCGAGAACCTGGTTACCGCCAAAGGATACAGCGACTGCGTGGCCTTTATCAGCGACGAGAGCGTCAGCGTGGTGGTCTCCGCCACGGAAAGCGGGCTGACCGACGCGGACGTAGCCAAGATCACCGAGATCGTCACCGACGAGACCGGCTGCGCCGCCAGCCAGGTCAAGATCATCGAGGCCTCCTGAGCCCGCCGTGCTCCGTTCAGCGGAAAATCTAGTTGTAATTTTTCGGTTTTGTGATACAATGATTACAACTGTGAAAGCAGAGTGAGCTGAGAAGGAGCGTGAAGC
>NZ_JALFGV010000098.1:0-14804 GCF_022777125.1 Lawsonibacter sp. | reverse complement strand
GCCGCGCCGAACATGGTCTGCGGAAAAGCCATTCTCTCCCGCAGCCAAACAAGAGATTGTTCCGCTTCCGCGGAGAATCCGGTCGGTGTCGGCTGCATATCCGATCCCCCGGCCCCCGGGCGCAGCTTTTCCGGCAGTTTTTGATCGGGCATACCAGACAGCGTCTCACCATCGGCGCTTCGATTTGGTTCGTCTGTTCCCGCTTGCTGTTTTTGCGCGCAGGCACAGAGAGACAGCACCAGAACCAGTATTAGAAAAAATGCGATCACTCGTTTTGATGTCCTTTTCATAACTGCTCCTTTCAAACGTCACTGCTCCATACCATTGCGCAAACGGGGATCGCTCCGCCCCAAATGGGGCGGGAACGATCCCCATTCTGGTGTCATCCGATGCTGTCCGGCATAGGCTCCTCCGCATCGATCAGAGGCAGATACCAGCTGTCATAGAGATTGGGCAGATCCTCCTCGTCCACATCCACCCAATAGGTCCCCCACGGGCGCAGGTAGATATCATAGTGGAACGCATCTCCGCCGTTTTCGTAATCACCGTCAATGTGGATCATGTCCCCATAGTCCACCAGTCCCGGGTCAACGATCCAGTCCCCGTGCTCCAGCGCAATATCCGTGAAGGCGCCGCCCTCGGATGTCATGGTGCCATATATGCTGGTCCCATCATCACTGAGGCTGACCGACGCGGAGACCATCGGTTCCGACTTCGTGTAGTCCTCATCCCAGAGGGTGACAGTGCCCGTGCCGTCCCCGCCGATGTCAATGGCGCCGCAGATGTCCCACCAGGCGCCCTCCAGATCCTCGTAGTCGCCCGAGCAGCCGGTCATGATCCACCAGCCGTACCAGTCGCCGTTCCACCAGTCCAGCAGTATATCTCCGGTTCCGGTATCCTGACCCGTACCGCTTCCCGCCGCTTCCCGGCTGAGTGTGGACGGATCGACGGTGATCTTACCGGTTTTGTCGCCGAACGCCTCCTCAAAGGTCACCTCGACCTTGCTGGTGGTATCCGCCAGCACAAAGGCGGTGCGGAGTTCAAGGGTTTCACCCGGCGCGACATCCGTAAATTGACTGTCGATCACCGTGTCGTAGGAGTCGCTGTTCGCAAAGACGGTGGCGATAGCCAATTCTGCGCCGTTCTGTATCGCTGTTTCAGAGATGGACCATACATAGGAGCCGCTGTCCTTGCTGTTGTTGGTAAAATCCAGCGTCAGGACCAGCGCGTCGTTTCCATCTGAGTCCTCCATGATGCTGGCCCCCTTGTAGAGCAGCGCATAGTCCCCGATCTGGAGCGAATTGGACTCTTTCGGGTCGTCCTTGCCGCAGGCGGCCAGACTGAGCAGCATCGCCGCCGCAAGCAGGACGCAGAATAACCTCGTGCGTTTCATGTCAGATCCTCCTTAAAAGCCGCTGAGTTTGAATGCCACCAGTTCCATTGCGGACTCGTCGGCTCTGTCTTCGGTCATAATGGCAAGGATGCTGCCGTCAGCCAGCTTCGCGCCGCCGCAGAACCAGGGATAGTCCGTGCCGAACAGGTCGCCGTCATCCGCCTCGCCGAGATAGGTGCCGTCCTTGGTCCAGAGCACCACCTCACGCATATTTCCGTCCAGGGCCAGATAGCCATTTGCGGTCTGCGTAATAAAGGTAATGCTTCCCAGGCCGCTTCCGTCGGAATCTGCCAAAGTCATTTGCAGCGCGCCATTGCTGTCATAGACAAACACCTTGTGACCGCTGCCATCCACGGCAGACCCGCAGACATAGATGTGGCTGTCGTCGATCAGCAGGTGACTGAGGATGTCCACTTCCTGGAATACCATGGGCTCCGTCTTGAGGGCTCCGCCGGAGAGCGTGATCTTTTCACATTCCGGGCCGGAGAACCAGCTGACGCCCCAGGTCCCGGATGGGTGCATGGTGACGTGATCCGGGCCCTCATAGGACGCCGTCTGTGCGCCGTCCTTCCAGCTGATCAGCGGCTCCATAAAATTCGCCAGCCAGAGGGTCCCTGTGGTGTCGGCGGAAATATCCTCATATTCCGCGTCCAGCACAATATCCTCCGCAAAGTTCAGAGATGCGCCGTCGTAATCGAAGCGCTTCAATTCTCCGTCCACCAGAAGGTAAGCCTGATCTCCTGTGACAGCAGCTGCGTGATTGAAGGTCTCCTTTGTGATGATGCAGTCTGTAATAGGCAGCCACTGGCTGCTGAGCGTGTGCGTCCCCACCATGACGCTGCGGGGCTGGGCGGAAAAGGGCTCACCCTCCCAGTACCAGGGGCCATCCTCGTTTCCGGTATCCTCCAGATGGATCGTCAGGCCGGAGAGCAGCTTGTCTACACGCTCATCCTCGTACTCGCCGATGATCTCCATAAATACGGTGGCTCCCGCGCCCTCCACCCGGTTCATATACCGCAGGCAGGGGGAGCCCCAATAGTTTCCTTCTGCTTTGAGGCAATCGATGCCGCCGACGGGAGTAAGATCATAGGCCTGATCGACTGCATATTCGTACTCGTCAAAGCCGTAGCTGGTGAGATAGTCCCGGAAGGTATACGGATCTTCCACAGAAACGCGGATCTCCGCATCGACGATGCTTCCATCCTCGCCTTCCTTGGGAAGCGTCAGGATGATCTTGGAGGATGTTTCATCGTCATGAAGGTCGTCCTCCTCATAGACCCAGCCGTCCGCCTCATCGTAAGTAAGATCCCACAGATTTGTATGGATCGTTGTTCCGCTTCCCGCTTCCACAGGAGGCTTTGTCTGCTCGGTTCCTTCCGATGTCGAGCTGGGCTCCGGGTTGTCCTTGCCGCAGGCAGTGAGGCTGAACAGCATCAGCGCCGCAAGGAACAGGCACGACAGCTTGAACTTGGTTTTCATGGCCATTCTCCTCTCTGTCCTTTCTTATTTTTTGTTGCTGAAAAACGGCGTCAGCAGCTCGGCTACCTTGCTGATGGGCATGGTCTGCAGGATCACCTTGCCGGGTCCCCGGACAACGGTATTGAAAATACCCTCTCCGCCCAGGAGCATGTTCTTTGCGCCCTTGACCGCAACCACATCCATGGTGCAGCTCTCCTCCATAGCCGCCAGGTACCCTGTGCTGACCAGAAGCTCCTGTCCGGCGCTCAGGTCATACTCTGCCGCGTGACCGTCGATCTCAATAAAGGCGATCCCGTTTCCGCTCAGTTTCTGCATGATGAAGCCCTCGCCGCCAAAGATGCCGGAGCCCAGTTTTTTCTGGAAGTGCATGGATAGTTCCACACCCTCCTCAGAGGCAAGAAACGCGCTTTTCTGCACAATCATGGACCGGCCGGCACTGATGTTCAGAGCCTTGATGGCCCCGGGAAAGCTGGAAGCGAAGGCGATGAACCCGTCCCCACCCTCTGCGGTGAACTTGTTCTGGAATGCGGAATCACCGGACACCAGCCGCCCCAGCATCTTCTTCATACCGCCTCCGGTGGTGGTTTCCATTTTCATATTTGGGCTCATCCAGCTCATGCTGCCGCTCTCCGTGATCATGGATTCGCCTGGGGACAATTCACATACGACGACCGGCAGATTTTCTCCTAAAATTTCATACTTCTTCATGGTGAAGCTCCTTTCATTTTCGTTGTTTTCTATTGCTCCAAGATATTCTTATCCGTTGATTGCGCCGCCGCAAAACTCGCAGCAGCCGCTGGCATCCGGTGTGGTGGTCGCCCCGCAGTACGGACAGGTCACCGCCGCCTTGGGTGCTGCTGCCGCGGCCGCTTCCTCCCGCGCCTGCTGCCGGACCTGCAGCAGCGCATCCCGGATCTCACAGCCCATTTCCTCATATTGCCGGTATTCCACGCTGGAGCGCACCTCCTCCGCGTTGGAGGTCAGGGAGCCGCCGCCCATTCCGCCGGCTTTAGCCCGGAGACCCCCGCGGGGTCTGCGCATGGCGTTGGGCCCATCCAGCAGTGTTTCCTCATCGTTATCCACTGAGCTGCTGTTGAGTTGGAAGCGGATCTCGCTGAAATAGGGATTGTTGACGTTGATCACGATGTAGAAATCGTAGGAATAGGCATACCGTTTGGGATTGAAGCTCTGCCGCTCTCCATCCTTATCCCTGTATTCGATCTCCGTCCTGCGCTCGTCGATGTCCAGCTTGCAGCCGGTCACATCGGAGAAGGACAGCACATCCGGATTGGCCTCCTCCCAATTTCTGGCGGAGGTGACCATAAACAGACCCGCATCCTCGTCCAGCAGCACCTTGGTACGCTCACCCAGAGTACGGGTGGTGCGAAAAGAGGATACCTTGGCTTGATTGGTCTCCCGGTAGGCCAGCTGCTCCTGGATCTCCGCCACCGTGCTCTGGCGGCGGTCGCTGAACCAGGGGGAGAGCTTGGCGGCACATTCCTTGCACAGATTGCCGTCCTCCAGCTTGCGGTTGCCCAGCAGCCCGATCTCGCCGCCGCAGACCGAGCATTCCTTTTTATCAAATAGTTTTCCAAAGAGCCCCATCATCTGCACCCCTTTCTGAAGCCGCTTACGCGGTGCCCTTCATCTGCATGGCGCCGTAGACATACAATCCCGGCAGCAGAAGGTTGAGCACCAGACTGGTGATGCTGAACTGGCCTCCGCCTACAAAACCGATGATGATGGAGATGATCGCTAAGATCGCAATGATAATGCCCCATTTGACGCAGGAAGCGGCCTTCTGGGGTGCGCTGCAGGCCCCGATGCCCTTAATGCCCGCGATAAACTGGATCACAGAGGCCACAGTCACAAGAATGGAGCTGGCATAGAGCAGGCCGGTACCCTCCGCGCTCCCCGACAGGGCTGCCAGGGCGCTGACGCCGAGAATGGCGATGACGCCGGCGATGGCGGCGATGATGCCGCCGATGATCATGAGAATGGATGTGACTTTCAAAATCTTCTGACCTTTCATTTGTAGTACCTCCTATGTTCTGTTTTTATGGATCGATTTGCGTACTATGGCTGTTCATCCAGCAGGCACAGGGCCAGCTCTGTAAAATACGCCCGGAGCTGCTTCGCTGTTTCCTGATCCAATTTCTTCTGCTGCTGTTTGCCGTCAGAGTAATAGAGGGTGCAGGCCGGCTTTTCCGAGCTGCCGTCCGGCTGTTCTTCCAGACGGATCTCCTCCGCAAACGCGGTGAAGGCATCCCACTCCTCATCTGACACGGCCCAGTCACTCCAGATCTCCTGCTTCCGACCGGACGGGGTAAATCTGGCCCGGAGGATATATGGGGCGTCCTCTCCGTACACAACAGACGGACCCCGGTCGAATTGGAAGGAATAGTCCTTGGAGAAGAGAGCCCCAGACTGACCCATATAGAAGCCGCTCAGCTCCGGCGTGGCATAGCGGGGGATCTCCCGTCCAATGGGGTCGGCCAGCTCCTCCAGCAGAGCGATCAGCGTATGGATACGGCGGTCGTTTGGCGGATCATAACGGATGCTCCGTGTTCCGTCTTCTGTGCTCCAGGTCAGGATCAGGCTGGTGGAGTCCCCGCCATCCATGACTTCGATCCCCGGTGGCAGCTTCACCTCACGCCGGTTTTCCGGGATGGGCTCCATCAGCGGGTAGAGCTCCAGAATGATCTGCTCCACATCCGACCACTGAGCCGCGGTGATGGGGACATTCTCTTTGGTGGACGGATGATACCAGTCCTCGTCCTCCGCCGTATCCGGAGCAAGGGCCGGATAATAGCTTGTTTCCAGAATGGCCTCCGGCGAAAGCGTGATGGCAAAATCCGCTCTGGCAACCATGCCGCTGGTGTGGCTGTATGTGACGCCGGTCAAGGTACCGGGCGGCACGGCAGATTTCTTCTGTATGGATGAATCACCTCCCTGATGACCTCTGAAACAATATCCCGCAGCCGCCAGAAGCAGGAACAGACCTACAACAGAAAATACGGCGGTTTTTCTTCCACGGGTCATCCCTGCACATCGCCATCGTCAAAGGGATCGCCGCACTCCGGGCAGAACTTGGGCGGATGGGCGGGATCATCTGGCTCCCAGCCACATTTGTCGCATTTGTACTGGGGTACGCCAGCGGGCTTTTTCGCCCCGCACTCCGCGCAGAATTTCCCTTTGTTCACCGCGCCGCAGGAACAGGTCCAGCCGTCCGCTGCGGGCCGGGGCTTGCCGCACTCTGGGCAGAATTTTCCGGTGACAGCTGCACCGCAGGTACACTGCCAGCTCTCTGCTGCCGGCTTGGGCTCCGGCTTTTTGCTGCCGCAGTTAGGGCAGAAGCTGCCGGTGATGCCGCTTTGTCCGCAGGCGCAGGTCCAGCCAGGGGCGGCAGGCGGGGGCGTGGGTACAGGTGCGTGTGCGGGCTGAGCCTGCTGCTGCGCGCCCATCTGATAGAGGTTCTGGGCGTTCATGCCGCCCATCTGTCCAGCCATCCCCATGCCCATAAAAGCCATAGCGGGACCGGCATTGGGGTTGCTGGCCGCGGACTGCATGGCGCTGGCCTGTGCGCCCACCAGATGGGCCGCCGCCCGGGTGGGGTCCATAAAGGCCGCGTTGCGCTGCAGCTCCTTGATCATCTGCTCATCTTCCTCGTTGGCCTTGACGCTGGAGACGCCAAAGGAAACGATCTCCATGCCCCGCAGGTCCCGCCACCGGGAGGAAAGCTGCTCGTTGAGGGCATCGGCCAGCTCCAGGGTGTGGCCGGGAAGGGCGGAGTAACGGATACCCATTTCCGAGATCTTTGCGAATGCGGGCTGCAGGGCGGTGAGCAGCTCCGTCTTCATCTGCCCAGCGATCTGCTCGGTCTTAAAGTCCTCGCTGACGTTACCGCAGACATTGGTATAGAACAGCATGGGGTTTTTCAGGCGGATACTGTACTCGCCGAAGCAGCGGATGGCGATATCGATGTCGATACCCGCCCGCTGGTCCACCACCCGGAAGGGGACGGGGCTTGGGGTTCCGTACTTGTTGCCGGTGAGCTCCTTGGTATTGAAATAGTAGATGCGCTGGTCCTTGGGGGCCTCGCCGCCGAAGGTGAAGCGCTTGCCGATGTTCTGGAACACGCCCTTGATGGATTCGCCCAGATCGCCGGAGAAAAGGCTGGGCTCGGTGGACATATCGTAGGTGTACTCGCCCGGCTCGGCGCACATATCCACCACCTTGCCCTGCTCCACGATGAGCATACACTGGCCGTCTGCCACCGCGATGACAGAGCCGTTGGTGATGATGTTGTCATCACCCTTGGTGTTGCTGGAGCGGCCCGTGACCTTCTTTTTTCCTTTGACGGCCAGTACATCCGCGGGAATCGCTTCGCAGTAGAAGAATTCCTTCCACTGGTCGGCCATCACGCCGCCGGCGGCTCCCAATGCAGCTTTGATCAGTCCCATAATGCGATCTCCTCTCTTGTTTTATTTTGTTATGGTGTCAGGAATGTCCACCCATCCACCAGATACCCGTTTGTGTCGGTGATGGGCCAGAGGTACCAAAAATCCTCCCAGGAGCGCTTGATGTGCAGGCACAGGTTCGGTACGCCTTCCGGGATCGTCAGGGAAAACCACCGAGGTTCATCAATGTTGAGCGTTTCGTCGTACAGGATCTCGTCCGTGACCCAATCCAGAAGCCGTCCGCTGTCATCCCACAGGGGCTCGCCCGTACAGAACCGGATCTGTGTTTCATACCAGCGCCCCACCACCAGCAGCCTGTCCAGTCCATCCGGCTCCAGCTTTGTGACCGGCAGTACCTCCAGCCATGCGGATACATCGTCCGGTGGGTTGGGCCAGTAGAAGGTCAGGCAGTCAGAAGGCTCCTCATACAAAGCCGTCTGCAGCGTTTCCGGCAGGAATGCGTTTACCCGCTGGTAGACCGCCGTGCGGACCGCCGGAGCGCCGTCCGTCTCGTAATGCTCCTGGAGATACAGCGTATCCGGATCGGTCAGCGTGAGAAAGAACTCCGCGCCGGTATCATCGTGAAAGAGCCGGACGCTCCAAAGCTCGTTGGAGAGGCCGTGGAACAGCGGTTCCTCCAGCAGCTCCGTCCGAAGCTCGACTTCCTGCCGGTATTCCGGCTCATCCGTATCCAGAAAGTTCGCGAAATAATAATCCGCGCTCAGCACATATCCCTCGATGGCGTCGCTCCACCTGCTTTCAAAAACCAGCGTGGAGGCCAGGCCTTCTTCCCGGGCGTTATAGCTCCAGCCCTCCACCTCGCCTGTGGTCATGTGCCATGTCCCATGCAGGTTTGCGATGCACAGTTCGCCGCCCGGGCCCGGCCGCTCCGCTTTTTCAAAATAGAATCGATCCCCATAGAAGGATTCCAAAATGATGCGGCCATCTTCAATGCGGCCATTCATCTCACCATCTTCATCGCCGTCCGAACTTGTCAGCCGCAGGGTGTGATCCGCGCCGAGCCACCAGGTCCCGCTGCCCAGATAGCTGTTAAAGCTGTCGCCCAGGACCTCACGGAATTGCGCCGTTCCGTCCTCGTTGAGAAAGAGATCGGCCCACCACCGCTCCGTGGGCATCTGGCTCACCTCTGTGCGGTCAAAGAGATCGTTGTAGGACTCGTGCTGTACAGCCGTCCAATAGGTACCGCCCAATGAACTGTCGGAGTTATGGTCGGACGGAGGGGCGGAGGTCGCTGTGTCATCAGGAGACTCGGGCGGCCCTTCTTCTCCGCCGCCGGGGGTGCCGCCGCAGGCCGTCAGGCAGAGCGCCAACAGCAAGACCAGCATAGACTTCCATACTCGTTTCATCTCACTGCACACCTTGACATCATCATTTTCCTGTTTGCAGTTACTTGCATGACGACACCTCTTTTCTTTCTGTTTTTGTTCCGTTGCGCTCTACTATGGTTTCATTTTACCGGGTGCCGCTGTTTTGCGCCCTACCCGCAGCGGGTAGTATTTCGGACAAAACGCAAAAAAGCGGAGCGGCATTTACCGCTCCGCTTGGTAAGAATATCCTGTTATTATTCCATATACCGATAGAGGAAAGTGACAATCTGGGCGCGGGTGCAGTTGTTATCCGAACCGAACAGGCCATTGCCGATCCCGCCGGTGATGCCCTTGTTCGCCGCCCATGTGACCGCGTCGGCATAGTAAGCGCCGGCCTTTACATCACTGAATACACTTCCTCCGCTGACCGCAGGGCTGCCCGCCGCACGGTACAGGAAGGTGACGATCTGAGCGCGGGTACAGGTAGCGTTGGGGCTGAACTTACCGCCGCCCGTGCCGCTGGTGATGCCGTTCTCAACGGCCCAGGCCACCGCTTTGGCATAGTAGGCATCCGCGGGGACATCGGCAAAGCTGTTCATGCTCTTGGTGGCGGGAGATCCGGCAGCCCTCCACAGGAAGGTGACCGCCTGGGCGCGGGTACAGATGCCGTTGGGAGAGAAGGTGGTGGCGCTGGTGCCGCCGGTGATGCCCTCGTCCACAGCCCAGATCACGGCGTCCTCATAGTAGGAGCCGGCGGGCACATCGGTGAAGGGGTTCTTGCCGGTGGTGGTCAACGGCTTGAACGTGGCCTCCACGGTGACCTTGCTGTCGGGCATCGTAAAGGTAAACTTGCCGTCGCCCTTGTCGGTGAGCTTGAGTTCCTTGTCGTTGCCGTCCAGAACGGTGAGGGTATCGAGCAGATAGCCCTTGTCGGGTTCGACTGTCAGGGTGACAGTGGTGCCCTTGGCAGCGGACTTGTGGCTCGCGGTCACATCGCCGTTCTTGGCGCTCTTCACGGTGATGGGATAGGTGGTGACACCACCGCCGCCACCGCCGCCGGTGGAGCTGTTCTTCTCGAAGATTGCCTTGACATCCACATCGCTGTCCGGCATGGTGAACTTGTTGTTGGTGATTACAAGTCCTGTCGGAGATATGACCTCCCACTCCTTGAAGTGGTAGCCAGTGTTTGGCGTGGCAGTCAGGGTGATCTCCGTGAGAGCCTCAGCAGTGGAGGGGTTGGCGGAGGCCGTGCCGTTGCCGTCCGTTTTCACGGTGACGGTGTAGGTAGTGGGGGTAATAACGCTGTTTTCCCACAGCGCTTTGATCTCGGTATCCTCGAGCACGGTGTAGGAATCTCCTACCGTGTACTCCGTGTCGCCGATCCCCCAGGCCTTGAACTGCTGGTCGGCGGGAGCGGTGAAGCCGCAGGCGGGCAGGATGTAATTTGTCCCTGCCTTGACGGTCACGGGTCCCATGCTGCCGCTGCCGCCGCCTGCGTTGAAGGTTATTGTACAATCCTCAAGCGGCTCTCCATCACCCACAGTAACCGCCGCATCGGGGCTGGCAAAGTGGTTGTTATCCTCCGCATAGCGGACGAAGTAATTGCCAGCCGACAGGTTCTCAATCTCCGTGCCGCTGCACGCCGTATAGCTGCTGTCACCTGCCGCGCGGTATTCCATCTTGTCGGTCACACCGGTGATCTTGCCGTCGCTGCCGCCCTCAGTGGTAGGCGCGACACCGGCTAAGCCGTTAGGCGCTTCCTGCGTGGCTTTGCCGATACTCCACGCCGCGGTTACGGTGTCGGTGCTGCCGTCCGCCTATTTGCCTGTATTGGAGGTGACGCTAACGGTGTAGTCGCCCGCGTCCGTGGCGGTGTTGCCGGTGATATTCATAGTGGCGGGATCATAGCCGCTCACGGTCGCGGTATGCACAGAGCCATTGTAGGTGTAGGTTCCTGTGACGCTGATGCCGGGCTTTGCAGGGTCGGTAGGCGCAGGCACGTCCTCCTCGAAGATAGCCTTGACCTCCACACCGCTGTCCGGCATGGTGAACTTGTTGTTGATGATTACAAGCCCTGCCGGAGATTCGACCTGCCACTCCTTGAAGTGGTAGCCGGTGTTTGGCGTGGCAGTCAGGGTGATCTCCGTACCGGCCGCAGCGGTGGAAGGATCTGCTTCACCGGTGCCGTTTCCGTCATTGATGACCGTGACAGTGTACCCGGTCGCAGCGGAGTTATTTTCGAACTTCGTCTCGCCGCAGCCGACGCGCCGGCAGGTGTAGAGAATGCCGTTGCTCTTACCCTGCGTTGCGGGGCTGCCGCCGTCCCAGTCATGGCTGAGCTTGTTGATGACATGGCCGTAGCGGAAAATCTGTCCGCAGTCGCCCGTGCACTGGCAGTCGCCGCTATAGCCTGTGGTGGTGCATCCGGGCTCAACCTCATTGATCAGCTGGTAGTTACCGGCGATTTCGTGGAGGGACGGGGTAGAGGCGCCCTTCTGTGCGATCTTATTGCACGCTGTGCAATATTGGTTACCGGAATAGCCCTTCTCGGTGCAGGTCGCCGCTCTTACATCCCGCAGTTCAAAGGGACCGCTGTGCCTGAACTCGCCAGTCTCGCCCTTTACGGTGCCGCCGCAGGCCGTGCAGCGGTAGTCGCCCTCATAGGCGCGGTGCCTGCAGTCGCCCGTGCTGGCGTTATAGCGTTTGCCGCCCTGGCTCGCGTCTGTGGTGGCCGAGTTGGTCGTGCCGTAGTAGTACAGCGGCTGCAGCGTGCCGGTATGGCCGGCGTTTGCAGGCGGGTAGATATCCGAACCTGCACTTATGACATGGCCGCAGTCCGCGCAGGCGGTGTCGCCGGTGTAGCCCTTGCGGTCGCAGACCTGCGCCTTCGCATTCAGCACCGTGGTGCCTCCGCTGTGTGTACATTCGGAGTAGACCGGCTCGAAGAAGAATCTGCCGCCGCCGGGCGCGCCCATGGTGCTGAACTCCGGAATCGTGCAGCCCCACTCGAGGGCAGAGCCGTTGGTCACCAGCTGGAACAGGGTCTTCGCCTCGCTGGCATCCCAATTTTTATGAACCGGTGCCGTGCTGTCAGACACGTTGTATTCGCGGAGATACTCCACCTTCCAGCCGATGGCTTTCTGACCGGTTTTCTCCTCGGGATAAAGCTTGATCTTGTCACCGGGCTTGACGATCATACGGGTTGCCCGGCCGTTTTTCACCGTCACAAGGGCGGTGTCCTTTGTCCAATGATCGGCTCCTCCGTCATCATCCTTGTCGATTTTCGTCTTTGTGTACTCGCAGACGCTGCATTCGGCCTCCATGCCGCCTTTGCCGCCCTCGGTATCGGGGTTTTTGACCACATTCCAGCGGCCCCAGCTATGGGGAACCATGATGAACTCCTCGCAGCCGGGTATTTTGCACTTTTCGGGGTGGGCATAGCCGGACTCAAGGATGAGCTGCTCCACCGTCTTGGTCGAGCCGCCGATGTTGAAGGTATACTCATAGATACTGCCGAAGCCGGTGCAATCCCAGTTCCAACCGTAATCATGGACATGGCTCTTCACAAAAATGAAATAGTCGCAGACGGTCCAGACGAGCATGTCAACCCTGCCGCCGCCCACCGCGTCATAGCTTTTTTCAAGCTCAAAGGTATGCGGGAAGATGCGCTCCTTGGAGCCGGTGGTCATATAATGCGCTTCGTAATAGCCTGCTTCGAACAGGCACGCGAGCTTGTGGCCGTCGCTTTTGCGAACGCCGCCCACGACACCGTTATGGGTAACCCCATTCTTATCGACCCAAGTGACCTTGTATTCCGGGGTCCTCTCGCCGTCGTCGGTGAGCACAGGCACACCCGCCTGCTTATAGCTGTAGGCATGGGTGGCAGTCAGCTTTGCCTCCGCCGTTTTCAGGGTGTCCGAAGCATCGCCCTTTCTGCCGATGATGCAGAAGTAGGAGTAGTCATCCTGGCAGGCCTCGGCGGAAACCGACAGCTTCAGCGTGGGGGTTTTCACGCCCACATAATACGATGTCTCCTCCATCTCGTAGTACTTACCCGTCGCATTATTCTTCAGATACCACTGATAGGTCAGCTCGTCGCCCTTCAGGCTCTTTGCCGTGACGGAGAAGGTGACCCAGTTCTCGTACAACAGGCCGTTTTCCGGCTCTTCATTATAATCGACGTAGATAGTGGTCTTGCACTTGACGCCCTTGGGCTGGCGGGTGATGACGATGGAGCTGCCGCTGATGTAGCCGCAGACCTTGCACACGCCCTTGGCGTCGGACTCATGGCCGGCAGGATTCAGCTTTTCGCCGTCGCAATAGCGGCAGGGGTGCCAGTGCTGCGTTCCGTCAGCCTCCCAGGTGGCGGAGGCTATGTGCGTATGCCCGGCGCCGCCGTGCTCTGCTTTCAGATGATCCTCAAAATCAGAGTCGCTGAAGCACCAGTCGTCATGATCGCAGCCCATAGCGCGCACGGCATCTAGGCAGCAGTCCGTGCAGCGGTTATCGCAGCCGTCCTCGCAGGGATCGCTGTCGTGGAAGCACAGGCCGCAGTCCTCGCAGAACTGATCCGCATAGTCCGTGTCCATTGCGCACATCCCCTCGGAGCAGTCGGAGTTACCCTCGCAGCACGCCCTGCACAGCTCGCAGGTGTCGCAGAACTCGTCCTCGTCCTCCTTATCCGTGACCCAGCCGTCGCAGCCCGGGCAGATGTGCTCGTCCCACTCGGCGCTTTCCACGCAGGTCTCGCCGTCCGGGCAGCCGCCGGCATCGGAGTTATCCCTGCAGCACTCCAGGCACAGGCCGCAGTCCTCGCAGGACTCCCGGTTCAGCAGGCATTCCTCGCACTGCTCGCAGGCCGTGTGGCAATCGACGCAGTGGATGACGCCGGTATCCTCGTCGTCCACGCACTCGTCCACCGAACCGAAGCAGCTGTTGCACAGCGAGCAGTGCATCGGGTCGCTGTCATCGTTTGCGCAGTCATCGCAGAAGCCGCAGGAGTCGCAGATGGTTATGGAGCAGCAGGGGCCCTTATGACATTCGCCGCACAGCTGGTCATCCTCGCCGATGTAGCACTTGGCGCAGGTGGAGCAGTGCGTATCCTCCATGCACTCCGCGCACTTGTAGCACTCCTCGCACCAGTAGGGCGTGTCTCCAAAGCACACACCGCAGTCGTTGCAATGGGTTTCAACCCAGCACTCGTAGTTGCAGTCAATGGTGCAGAAAAGGCAGTCACACATATATTCGCTGCCAAAATGGTAGTGGTCGCAGTTAGGACAATCGAAGCCGTCGTCGTAGTCATCCCAAAAGGCATGGACGGGAACCGCAGCGCCCGACATCAGTGAGGTCAGCAGCACAAGCACCAGCAGGACGCTGACGATGCGGATTCGTGTGTTCGTTTTTGTCATACTTAATTTTCTCCCTCAAAATCATTTTGAAGATTTTTATGCGTTTTGTCGTTGTCTGATTAAACGCTGTCGATTACCGAAGCAAAATAGTTTTCGGATACCGAACCGAAGAGAAAAGCGTCTATCAGACCCTCGCGCTTTGCCTGCCGTACCTTTTCGGTCAACTCTCCGTCTGTATCGTCATCCACAAAGAGAATGACCCGGCAGTTTTCCGTGTTCCGTTTTACCTTGTCACGGATTGCCATTCGTTCTTTGAACATCCAAGGCGAATACGCCTTGACCTCCATTAAAAGCACATCCGGTCGATGCGTTTTGCACCACTCGGCGGTTGCGTCCGGCGACTCGGAAATCACAACCTGGCAATCGTCCAATTTTTGCATCAGCATTCGTTCCATGGTGTGCGCATGGATATCGCTCTGAATGTCCAGAACGATCTTTTTCATCATTCATCACCACCTTCTAAAAGCACAACCCTGATCTTACAGTATCTATTGTACGGATTTTTTGGCGCTTGTCACTGGCACTTGTGCCAGTAACAGAAGAAAAATTTCGATTTTTTTCAAAAAATTTTTGCCTTTCGGGCGCGAAAAACCCCTTGGCTGTACGGTCAAGGGGTTCAGTCTCTCTTATTTGTCTTTTAAGGTGGTTACCATGAGCTTGTTTTCAATGGCGGTTGCAACCAGTGCTTCTCTGCTTTCAAAGCCGCCCTTTTCCACCATATCGTCCAGGTTCCAGC
>NZ_JALFGV010000096.1:0-16243 GCF_022777125.1 Lawsonibacter sp. | reverse complement strand
CTGCCCTCGGGTCGCTCGCTAGGGCTCGCTCCGGCCACGGGCCGCCCTCGGGCTTTCTCGCGGCGCGGCCTGCGGGCCGCCTGCCGCTGGCCGCCCGTCGCCGGGGGGCCCGGCGGCCCCCGGGGCCTTGCCCCCCGTCCTTGCGCTGCGGGTCGCCCTTGGGCTGCTCCGGGCTTCCTGCGGTCGCCCTCCGCGCCGCTGCGGGCTCCCCTTTGCGCGCCCCTCCTGCCCCCGCGCGGGGCTCGCGCGGGGGGGCCCCGGCTCCCCCCGCCGGGCCTTTTTCCCCGGCTCCTCCCGCCGGGGGGCGGCTGGGGCGGGCCTGCGGCCCGCCTTTTACGCCGCCGCCCCCCCCCGGCGTTTGGGGCGCGGCCTTGGGCTTGCGGGGGCACGTGCGCCCCGCCGCCCCTGCGGTTCCCCCCGCCCCTCCTCTGTGGTCGCAGCCCTGCACGTGACGGCGGCGGCGGGGGCCCCCTGGGGCTCCGGGGGGCCGGGGGTGCGCCCGCTCCGGGGCCCGGTGCCCGGCCGGCCCCTGCGCCGCCCGCTTCCCTCCCCCGGCCCCCCTCCGCCCTTGGGTGCCTGCGCCGGGGCCTCCCGGCCCCGGTCCCGCCTCTGCCGTCAGGGCGGGCGAGAGGGCAATCATGCCCGGTTGGTTGTTCAGCACAAGCCGTCTTGAGCGCCCAGCTGTTCCGGCTCTGCCCGCCGATGCCCCGGCCTGTGGGGCAGCCTGTCCCCGCGGCACCCTGCGGGGCGGTTGTTCATGGGGGCCGCCCTGACGGGCTCCCCCATCACCAAGGACGGTCTTTAAGCGCCGGGCGGAAATCCACGCCGTGCGCCCGGCACAAATCCTGGAGCTCCTGATTGATGAGCACTTCGCAGCGGTACCGGAACTCCGCCCGGTCTGCCCTGGCCTTGTACTCGGCCCCCTGCGCCTCCAGCTCGGCCACCTTGGCCCGCAGGGCCAACACCTCATCATCCGGGCTTACCCGGACATGTATCTCCAGCGGCTCCATGCCCGTCCCTCCTTCCGTCAAATCCCATTTGACCTCCCCGTGTCAGGCCGCTCCCGTTGCACGTCCGCATCCTCCTCCCTGCCACGGTGTCAAATCTTGTTTGACACAAGGTTACTACAGATGTGACCTTGTGTCAACACATCTGTAGTAAAACGGGGTATAATGCGGTCAAGGAGGGATTGCCATGGACTACACGGAACGCCTGCGCGCCTTGCGCACAGACAGCGACATGAGCCAGGCGGCCATAGCCGCCGCGATTGGCATCGACCAGAAGCAGTACAGCCGATATGAGACTGGAACGAACGAGCTCCCACTCCGCTACCTGATGAAGCTGTGCCAGGTATACGGTGTCAGCGCGGATTACCTTCTCGGCCTGCCCAAGGGCCTGTCCTGGCCTCGCTGAGGGCATAAAAAAGGCCCCCCTGCGCACACTAGCGCAGAGGGGCCTTGTTCTACCCGGAAAGCTTTTTATTTTGTTGAGTTGGAACAAAGCCTGAGCAGACCCGATCCCCCCCTTCGTTTGGGTATTCTAATGAGGAATGGATGGATTCCGTTGAGCCTGATCGCCTGTACCAGCAATTGTGTCTACCAGCAGGACGGTTACTGTTCCCTGGAACGGGCCGCATCCTGTGGCCTGCCCAGCGTGGAAACACCCTGTGTCAACTTTGTGCCGCGGCATAGGCCGCAGGATGCGCCTACAAAAGCGCAGCCAAAGCCTCCCGGATATTATGGACCTTGATCAGCTGCAGTCCCTCCGGGATCTCCAGACGCGCCCCCAGGCGGAACGGTACCAGGCACTTGGTAAAACCCAGGCGCCGCACTTCGCTCAGACGTTGCCCCAGTGCGTTTACAGAGCGCAGCTCCCCGGTCAATCCGACTTCGCCCACAGCGGCCAGGTCGCCGGGTACGGGCTTGTCCCGAAAGCTGGAGGCCAATGCCATGATCGTGGCCAAATCGGCGGCAGGCTCATCCAGATACAGTCCGCCGATCACATTGATGTAGGCGTCGCAGACGCTTACCCGCAGCCCGCCCCGCTTCTCCAGCACAGCCAGCAGAAGATTGGCCCGATTATAGTCAAAACCGTTTGAAGTCCTGCGGGGGACGTTGGCGCTGGCGGGCGCCAACAGAGCCTGCACCTCGGCCAGGACAGGACGAACGCCCTCCATCACGCAGGTCACACAGGTGCCCGGTGCGTCCTGGGGGCGCCCGGACAGGAGCATTTCCGACGGATTGGGAACTTCGGTCAATCCGCTGTCTCCCATATCGAACACGCCGATCTCATTGGTCGCACCGAAACGGTTTTTGGCGGCACGCAGGATGCGGTACGAGTTTTGCTGCTCCCCCTCAAAGTAGAGTACGCAGTCCACCATATGTTCCAGAACCTTCGGTCCTGCGATGGAGCCCTCCTTATTCACATGGCCGATGACGAAAACGGTGATCCCCTGCCCTTTTGCGATTTGCATCAGGGCCATGGTACAATCCTTTACCTGACCCACGCTGCCGGGTGCAGCCGTCAGATCGCCGTTGTAGAGGGTCTGGATGGAGTCTACGATGAGTACGTCCGGCCTGCGCTCGTTGACGGCTTCGATCACGTCCTCCAGATTGGTCTCTGCCAGCAGATACAGCCCCGCTCCCCTCACGTGGAGCCGCTCGGCCCGCAGCTTGATCTGCCGCTCCGACTCCTCGCCGGATACATACAAAACGGTGGCAAAGCGGCACAGATGATCACAGATCTGAAGCATTAGGGTCGATTTCCCGATTCCGGGCGCGCCGCCCACGAGGACCAGGGACCCTTTTACCGCGCCTCCGCCCAGCACCCGGTCCAGCTCGTTCATGCCGGTCTCAAACCGCAGTTCCGAGGTGGAGCTCACCTCCGCGATGAGCTTCGGACGGTTGATGCCGCGAGGGGTACCGGAAGGGGCGGCCGATACGGGGGCTTTTTTTCTGAGTTCGGCCGGCTGTTCCACCAGGGTGTTCCAGGCCTTACAGGCGGGACACTGCCCCGCCCATTTTGGAGTTTCGTTGCCGCACTCGGTACAGTAAAAAACAGTCTTTGCCTTCATACGAGGCTATGCCTCCTCATTGGTGGTCGGTACGGGCTCCAACTCCTGGAACTGGAGCCAGGCCGCAGCCAGGGTGGATGCCAGTTTGGTCTGATAACCTGCCGTCTGGAGCAGCAGATCCTCCTCTGGATTCGAAAGAAAGCCGCACTCCACCAGGATGGCCCGGCATGTGATGTGATTCATCAGATATACCGTGTCCGGAATTGGCTTGGGCGCCCTGGCGTTTCCTGGGTCCAGCGTCTGCCGAAGCAGGTCCTGCGTCAGCTGCGCCAGAGGAAGACTCAACTCCGGATTGGCATAAAAGACCTGGGCTCCGTGATAGCGCGCCCCTTGAAAGGTATTCTGGTGAATGCTGATCAGCGTGGCGTTTTCCGCCGCTTCGATGACGGCCACCCGGTTATGCAGGTCGGAAACCTTTTTTTCCCGGAGCGTCTGGGCGGAACTGTCATGCAAGGACACGTCCTCGCTCCGCAAAAGTACCGGCGCTACGCCGTACAGGCCCAAAATCTGATCCAGTTTCAGAGCAATGGAAAGATTGATGCCGCTCTCCGGCACACCGGACAGAGATACCGCTCCGCCGTCCTCCCCGCCGTGACCGGCATCGATCACCACGGTCTGGCCTGGGCAGCGTACGGCAGAGAACACGCTGCGTTGTTCCAGCCCAGGCTGGAACAACAGATAATAGCAGGTTGCCGACGCCAATGCGCCAAGCAGGGCCCAGCTCAGGAGCTTCCGTTTCATGTAGTACATCCCCCCTCTCGCAGTTTACGGGAGAAGGAAGCGCATTATACCAGAAACGCAAAGCGTTTTGTTATGTGTCCATTATACCACAGGATACGGCATTTTTACAGATTCTTATTGTTTTTTTCAAAGGACTGGAGTAGGATAACATCAACAGAAGGAAAAAGGAGATGATTTCATTGGTGATCGACAAGATCGAAAACGCACCGCTCTACTATGGCCTGGGTGAGCGCTTCCGCAAGGCCCTGGAGTGGCTGGCCGCGGTGGATCCGTCCACGCTGTCCCCCGGTGAAAAGGTACCGATCGACGGAGAGAATGTATACGGACTTCTCTTTCAGGTGGACACGCTTGCGCCGGAAGACTGCAAACTGGAGGGGCATCAGAATTACGCCGACATCCAGTGTCTGGTCAGCGGCCTGGAGGCGGCAGGCTATGCCTTGACGGATACTCCGCTGGAACCGCTGGGCGAATATGACGCCAAATCGGATGTACAGTTTTTTACTGGGGATTGGGATACGCTTACGATCCGGCCCGGCACATTTTATATCGTCTGGCCGCAGGATCTCCATGCTCCGCGTATGGCCTGCGGCCGTGTGGGACCGGTAACGCGCCTGGTGGCAAAAGTAAAATTATAAGGCGTTAATAGGATTACTTTCTTGTTTTTTACGGCAAACGGAGCCAACCGCCCGCATCTGCCCCCACTCGGGGCAATGCGGGCGGTTTCGCTTTTCCCTGACCGGCATAGAATGGAACGAAGGGGTACGGGCAGGAGTGCCTCTCCCCTTCTACTTCCTATGCAAGGAGGAAATGCATTTGTATCCCGAAAATGGCAGTCAGGCACCAGGCGCCTGTGCGGATCACTGCGGCACGCTTCCGGAGTGCGCCCCCCTGGCAGTGCCTTATGTGCCCTTTCAGCAGACCGGTTCCAAGCGCTATACACAGCAGGAGGCGCTGAACAACGGAACCTTGTTTCCCGGGCTGAACCTTCCGTTCCATCTGAAGGCAGATGCCCGCAATGTGGTCAACAGCCCCTTGGCGGAGCTTCAGGCACTGGAATTCGTGCTGGTAGAGCTGGGGCTCTACCTGGATACGCATTCCGGCGATGCGGAGGCCTTTGAGCTTTATAAACAGTACGCCGCGCTTGAAAAAGAAGCGCGCGAGAAATATGAGGCTGCCAACGGCCCGCTCTTCCAGCGCTCCACCGCCAACAGCAAGACCTGGAACGCATGGCTCAGCGACCCATGGCCCTGGAATTATCAGGAAGGAGCGGAGCGCTGATGTTTGTATACGAGAAGAAGCTGCAATATCCCATCCGCATCAAAAATACCAATCCACAGCTGGCCTCGTTTATTATCAGTCAATATGGCGGACCAGATGGAGAATTGGGAGCTTCCCTACGCTACCTCTCCCAGCGCTATGCCATGCCTTATCCGGAACTCAAGGCCGTACTGACCGACATTGGCGTAGAGGAACTGGGGCATCTGGAGATGATCGGAACCCTGGTACACCAGTTGACCCGGAAGCTTTCCCCGGACGACCCCCGAATGGGAAATTTCGCGCCATACTTTACCGACCACGGTGTCGGTGTGTACCCAGTCGCAGCCTCGGGAAGCCCCTGGAGCGCCGACTACATCGGCGTCAAGGGTGACGTAATCTGCGACCTGACCGAGGATATGGCAGCAGAACAAAAAGCGAGGGTTACCTACGATAATATTCTGCGCCAGTCAGACGACCCGGATGTGAGCGATGTCATACGCTTTCTGCGGGAACGTGAGGTGGTCCACTTCCAGCGCTTCGGCGAGGCAGTTCGCCTGGCCAAGGAAAAAATGGACCAGAAAAATGTCTACTTCACCAATCCCATTCTGGACAAATAGCAGTCAAACAGGGGTGCGGGACTTTGCCCCGCACCCCTGCCAGTCCGATCAAACTTACTCTTTCGCGATCAGCGCCAAAAATTCGCCCTCGGTGAGCACCGGGACGCCAAGCTCCCGGGCCTTGCGCAGCTTGGAGCCTGCCGCTTCACCCGCCACCACGTAAGACGTCTTTTTGGATACGGAACCGGATACTTTGCCGCCCAATGCTTCAATTTTTGCGCCCGCTTCATCGCGGGTAAACTGCGCCAGCGAGCCGGTAAGCACGAACGTCTTCCCTACCAGCTGATCGCCTGCAGGCGCTTCTTTGCTCTGCAGATTTACGCCGGCCGCACGCAGCGTTTCGATCAGATGGCTGCTCTGCGGGCTCCGGAACCATTCGATCAGGCTCCGCGCCGTAATCGCACCGATATCAGGAACAGCGGTCAGTTCCTCCTCTGCAGCCGACATCAGGGCATCCAAACTGCCAAACCGGGCGGCAAGCACCTTGGCGGCCTTCTGTCCCACCTGGCGGATCCCAAAGGCAAATAAAAGTTTGGAAAGATCGTTCCCCTTCGAGGTTTCAATGGCGGAAATCAGGTTTTCCGCAGACTTCTTCCCCATGTGCTCCAGCTTTGCCACCGACTCCACATCCAGATGATACAAGTCGCCCGGTCCCGTGACCAGACCGGCACTTACCAGCGCCTCCACCACCGCCGGTCCCATGCCCTCGATATCCATGGCGTCACGGGATGCAAAGTGGGTCAGATGCCGCAGCCGCTGGGCAGGGCATTCCGCGCCGGTACAGCGGATATGGGCTCCATCCTCGTCCCGAACCACCGGGGCGCCGCAGACCGGGCAGTGGTCGGGCAGTCGATAGGGAGTACTGTCTGCTGGCCGGAGCTCCTTTTGGACAGAGACGATCTCCGGAATGATCTCCCCTGCTTTCTGGATCAGTACGGTATCTCCGATGCGGATATCCTTTTCCGAAATAAAATCCTGATTGTGGAGCGTAGCATTGGTAACGGTGGTTCCGGCCAAGCGCACCGGCTCCACTACCGCCTTGGGTGTGAGTACGCCTGTGCGGCCCACCTGAACCACAATGTCCATCACCTTGGAGCACTTTTGCTCCGGAGGATACTTGAATGCGGCCGCCCAGCGGGGAAATTTTGCAGTGCTGCCCAGCACGTTCCGCTCTGAAAGGCTGTTTACCTTTACAACCGCGCCGTCGATATCAAAGCTGTAAGCGTCACGGCCTTCCCCCATTTCCCGTATCCGCTCCGCGGCTTCCGCAATAGTCTTACAGGTGTAATGCGGAATCACTTTAAAGCGCTGTTGTCCCAAGTATTCCAACGTTTCTGTATGGGTCTGAAATTCTCTTCCAGACGCCGCCTGAATATTAAATACCCGGATATCCAGGCGGCGCGCGGCCGCCACCTTTGGATCCAATTGCCGCAGAGAGCCCGCCGCCGCATTTCTGGGATTGGCAAAAAGCTTCTCGCCTTTCAGCTCCTGTTCTTCGTTGAGCCGTTCGAAACTTCGTTTGGGCATAAAGACCTCGCCCCGGACGATCAGGCTGGGCAGGGCCTCCGGAAGACGCAGCGGGATGGAGGGGATGGTCTTGAGGTTTTCCGTCACATCCTCCCCGATCCGGCCGTCTCCACGGGTGGCGCCCCGGACAAAGATGCCGTTTTCATACTCCAGGGCCACGGAAAGGCCATCCACTTTGGGCTCTACGTCGTACTCCACGTCCGCATCCAGGGCGTCGCGCACCCGCTGATCAAATTCCTTCAGCTCTTCTGCAGAGAAGACGTCCTGAAGGCTCTCTAAGGGCACCCGATGGATGACCTCCCGAAAGCCGTCGGCCACCTTCCCCCCTACCCGCTGGGTAGGGGAATCCGGGACGATCAGCTCCGGGTGCGCATGCTCCAGCTCCTCCAGACGGCGGAGTTTATGGTCAAAGTCATAATCGGACATGCTGGGATTGTCCAGCACGTAATATTCATAGTTGGCCTGCTCCAGTTCCCGGCGCAGGCTTTGGATCTCCTGTTTCTCGTCCATGGCGGACCTCCACTTGGAATGTTCGGGTGAATTGGGGGGCGAGGCGTGCTGACAGCAGGTAAAAAAGCCAGCCCAGGAATGCTCCTGCAGTATTTAAAATGACATCGTCAACGTCTGTGGCGCGCCCGACAAAGAGCTGGAGAAACTCGATGGAGCCGGAAGCAAAAAGTCCCGCCAGTATCGATCGCCGGCAACTGCCCTGCCGCCAGAGCAGCGCCGGAAAAAAACCCACCGGCAGAAAAATCAGGGTATTGGCCAGGACCATATAAGCGCTCCACGCCCCGAGCGTCTTTCCGAGCAAAAAAGAGGGGATCCAATTGATCCGCCGGATCGCCGCCAGAAACTCCACCCGAGGGAAAAGGACAGCCAGACGCTTCTCCCCTTCCGGAGACAGCCCAAGGCGCAGAAACGTCTCCCAAAAGCCGGAGGGAAACAGCGTCAGAGCGGCAAGACCCGCACAGAAAGCCGCAAACAGCAGCAGCGCCGCCTCACGCCGGGGGCTGCTGGTCAGCTCCAGCCGCACCAATCGCTTTTTCCGCCAAGGACGCACCGCAAAAAAGACCGCCGCGGCGAGCAGGATGCCGGGCAGCATCTGCCGGATATAATCCCAGGTGACGGCTGCATACCAAAGAATCCGCCCCATAAAAGCACCTTCTTGCATTGATATTGTTATTATGGTAATCAATATCAGTGACAAATGCAAGAAAGGGGAAAAATCTTCACTCTTTTGTCAGAATTCCATCCCCGCCGAATTGGAGGTACGCATCGGGGACCTGGCCCACGATGACCGTTTCCGCAACACAGACCTGTGCTGATACGACGGATGAGGTCGTGCCGCCGGGCAGCAGCAGCGTGACCTCTACCGATACGTCCAGCATGACCTGGTGCAGGGTCTGATTGATCCCAGCAGATTGAAATGCGTTGCGGAAGGATGCCCTCGGCGCGGCCGCGGCCAGCACCCTTACCGGCAGCAGCGGTCCGTAGCCGGACAGCGGGATCAGACTGGTCAGATTGCCCAGCGGTATCCCCAGATCCTTGCTGTCAAGTGAATCCACTTGCTCAACGAGATCGCCCAAAAGCTGGGTCCGCAGTGTGTTCAGCTTGATGGGATCGGTCAGGATCGCAGTGATACCGCCGGAAAGGTCTGTCTGAAGGGTGACGATATCCGAATAGGATACTGCGCCGGAAGCCATGGCCTCCTCCACCGCCTGATTGACAATGGCGGTTACGGCGTTGTTCAGCTTGGCCAGGGCCAGCTCTTCCGCCACCGGGCGTACTCTGGCGTTGACGGCGCAAATGACCAGAAGCGCCGCAGCGATGCCCGCCAGACCCGCCAAAAGCAGTGCGCGGCGTCCGGTTTCCCCTCTGCTGCGCCGGCGGCGCGGCCGCCGGGGCCAGGGCCGACAGATTGGTCTGCCCATGGCGCTCACCCCCCATGGTGAGATACTATGCGCAGACCGGCTTGTTTCAATCCTGTTTGCCGTTCAAAAGCGCCTCTACCGCCAGCAGGATGCCGGCTTTGCCCGACTCATAGGTCAAACCGCCCTGAAGGTAAGCGGTGTAGGGCGGGCGCATCGGCGCGTCACAGGACAGTTCGATCGAGGCGCCTTGGATGAAGGCGCCCGCGGCCATAATGACCGGGCAATCATAACCAGGCATATCCCACGGCTCCGGCGTTACATAGGAGTCCACCGGTGCACCGAACTGGATGCCCCTGCAAAACTGTTTCAACGGCTCCGGCGTGCCAAAGTGGATCATCTGGATGATGTCGTGACGCACTGCATCCGAGGCGGGCTCGGTACGATACCCCAGCAGCTCCATGATCTTTGCCGCAAATACCGCGGTCTTCACCGCCTGAGCCGTGGTGTGTGGGGCAAGGAAAAGGCCTTGATAGAGGCTGCGGTTATGGCCCAGCGTACAGCCGCATTCTTTCCCAATGCCCGGCGTGGTCAGGCGCATGGCCGCGCCCTCCACCAGATCCCGCCGTCCGGCAATATACCCCCCGGTGGGGGCCAGACCGCCGCCCGGATTTTTGATGAGCGAGCCCACCACCAGGTCGGCCCCCGCCTGAATCGGCTCGCGGGTCTCCACGAACTCACCGTAGCAGTTGTCCACCAGGATGGCGGCATGGGGGTTGTGCTTTCGTACGACGGCACACAGCGCCCCGATCTCGTCCACTGACAGCGAGGAACGAGTCGAGTAACCTTTGGAGCGCTGGATCAGCACCGCCTTGACCTTTGGATCGGCCACGGCCTCAGCCAGCCCGGCCGGGTCGGGCGCATCGTCCACCAGGTCGACCTGGCGGTACGCCACTCCGTAGTCCTTGAGCGACCCAGGTCCCTTATCCACCACACCGATGGCGCCCAAAAGGGTGTCATAGGGCGCACCGACGGCGGAAACCAGTACGTCGCCCGACTTCAATGCCCCAAACAGGGCGCAGGTGATGGCGTGGGTGCCGTTGACGAACTGCAGCCGCACCAGGGCGTCCTCGGCGTCAAAGAGGTCGGCATAGATCTCGTCCAGCTTGTCCCGGCCGATATCGTCGTAGCCGTAGCCGGTGGTCCCGGCAAAGTAGCTCTCCGCGACCCGATGCCGCTGAAAGGAGGCGAGTACCTTTTGGGTATTCGCCTCCGCAATGGAGTCGATGCGGTCAAAGTGATCCCGCACCTCTGTCTGCGCCTGGCGGGCCAGCGCCAGAACACGTGCGCTAATTTGTAACGTCATTTCCCTTGTTCATCCATTCTATTCCATGGTTTTGCCCATCCGGTACCATCATCGTCCTGCACCGGCGGGCCGCTTTGGGTCCGGCGTATAATCTTGCTGCAGCAAACTGAAGATAGCGTCGTCCCATAGAACGCCGTTTAACTCATGATGCTGACGCAGAACCCCTTCCTGTCGGAACCCCACCCGTTCCAGCAGCCGGATGGATGGGGCGTTGAAGGCTCCGGTCTGCGCATAGAGCTTATTCAGTCCAAATTCCAGCAGGAGCATGGAGCAAAGGGCGGAGAGCGCCTGCCGCATGAGGCCCTTCCCTCTCCACGGCGGAGCGAGAAAATATCCCACCTCGGCGCTGCGGTTGCGGGAGTTGTAGTTCGAGGCGGTGAGTTTGCCCACGGGGCGGAGCGTTCCCTGCAAGTAGACCCCGCAAATCAGCGTTGCCGGATCCTCCAGCGCCGTTTGATACCGTATCCGCAGCTCGTCGGCCCCGCGCAGATGCACCGGCCGACAGGTCAGGCGTTCAAATCCTTCCTCGTCCTCCAGATGACGCAGGCAAAGCAGCGCTTCAACCGTCAAGGTATCCAGTCGGATACACCCCGCCTGCCAGGGCAGCAGCGCCCTGGCGTCCGAGAGGCGGTCCATCAGTCCAGCTTGCTCTGGGCATAGGCGGCGACCAGGGCGGCGCAGGCCTCCACATCACCCACATCCGCCATCTCCATTGGGGAGTGGACATAGCGGGTGGAAATCGAGATGCCGCCGGTGCAGACGCCGCCGCGGGTCTGATGGATGGCCCCCGCATCGGTGCCGCCGAACCGGAGCACATCCCTCTGGAAGGGGATGTGCTGTGCCTTCGCCAGCGCCTCCAGCTTGGCCACCATGGCAGGATGACAGATGACGGAGCCGTCCATCACCTTGATGGCGGCGCCTCCGCCGGCGACGCTGCTGCAGTCATGGGGTGCCTCCGGGATATCGTCGGAGTCGGTCACGTCCACGGCGATGCCGTAGTCCGGGTCCACCCCATAGGCGGCGGTACGGGCGCCGCGCAGCCCCAGCTCCTCCTGAACGGTAAAGATGAAGTACAGGTCGTTTTCGCGCTTCACCAGCCGCTCCATGGCCATCAGCAGCACGACGCAGGCGATACGGTCGTCCAGATAGGGGGAGAAGATACGGCCGCCGGTACGAAAGGCGGGCGTATCATAGACCGCGGTATCGCCGATCTGCACCATCGCTTTGGCCTGGGCACGATCAGCGGCTCCAATGTCGATATAGAGATCGTCCAGCTTACTGTTTTTGGCCTCTACCTTTCCCTCCAGGGCCACCACGCCCCGGACGCCGTTTTTGAAGCGGATGGGAGTGCCCAGAAGATCCGGGGCGGAGAGCCCGCCCAGCTTTCCAAAGCGCAGAAAGCCCTTTTCGTCGATGTGTGTGACGATAAACCCAATGGAATCCATATGGGCGGCAAACATCACCCGCGGGCCGCTCCCTTTCTTGCGGCAGATCAGATTGCCCAGGGTATCCACTCTGCACTCGTCCACATAGGGGGCGGCCAGCTCACGGAGCTTGGCGGCCACTTGAGCTTCGTCTCCCGCAGGGCCGTGGCAGGCGTTGAGCGCCTGCAGCGTCTTTAAAATATCCATGGTATCCTCCCTCAGCCTTCCGCCAGGCTGCTGATGAACAGTCGGGCCAGGCGCAGCATATCTTCAAAATCCCGGATGGCGCCCACACTGGACGGAGCATGCAGATAGCGCACCGCCGCCGACAGCACCAGGGTGCGCACCCCTTCTTTGGTTCGCTGGATGGCCGAGGCGTCGTTGCCCCCGGCCAGGTAGTGTTTCGTCTGCCAGGGGATGTGGTTGTCCTCTGCCAGAGCGCGCATCCGTTCGAACAGCCCGCGGTCTGCGACGGAGCCGTTGTCCATATAGAGGATCACCGGCCCTTTCCCCGGGGAACAGACCTTCTTGTGCTCCGGCGCGCCCGCCAGGTCGGCGGCGGTGGTGGTCTCCAGCACCAGCGCGATCTCGGGCGTCACCGAGAACGCGGCGGCAAACGCGCCGCGGGTGCCCACTTCCTCCTGAACGGTGAAGGCGAACGTCACGTCCATGGGAAGCTCCTCTTTCAGCAGCTCCAGCAGAATGGCGCAGCCGACCCGGTCATCCAGCGCCTTTGCCTTGAGAAAGCCGTCCCCAAACGCCACTACGTCGCTGTCAAAAACGGCACAGTCGCCCAGATTCACTTTGGACTCGGCTTCCTCCTTGTCTTTGGCGCCGATGTCGATATAAAATTCCTCCAGCTTGGGGACGGTTTTTTCCTCTTCCGCGGAGACCAGATGGTAGGCCTTCAGGCCAATGACGCCCGGGACGCCCTTCTCTCCGATCCGGACCGGCTTTCCAAGGAGCACACGGCGGTCGATCCCGCCTACGGCGCTGAATTTTAAATAGCCCTCATCGGTCACAGAGCGGATGATGAGCCCTACCTCATCCATATGCGCAGCCAAGAGCAGCTTGCTGCCCGTGGACTTCCGCCCCTTCTTGAAGACGATCAGGTTTCCCATCGCGTCGGTGCGGATGTCGTCGGCGTAGGGCTCCGCCCTGGCGCGGAGAAAGGAACGCACCGGTGCTTCGAAGCTGGATACGCCGGGCAGCAGGCAGAGTTCACGAATCTGATTCAGCACAGCGCCTCAGCCTCCTTTCCAAGATCCTGGGCGAAGGCGGCCAGCAGCCGGGCCGCCGCCTCCAGATCACTCAGATCCAATACCTCCACGGGCGAGTGCATATACTTCAGCGGTACGGAAAGCACCGAAGTGGCGATCCCCTCCCGACTGATCTGGAAATACCAGCCGTTGGTGCCGGTATGACCGCCCATGACCTCCAGCTGATAGTCCAGCTCCAGCTCCTTGGCCTTGGATACCATACGCCGGGTCATCCAATGGGTCATGTTGGGCCCCACACCGATGGCCGGGCCGCCGCCCAGCAGGAAAGTCCGGTCCTTCTGGCCGTCCGGCGTGGCGCCATGGGTCACATCCACCGCCACGCAAAAATCCGGTGCGATGGAAAAGGCCGCGGTCTTGGCCCCTGCGCCGGAGAACTCCTCTCCGGTACTGCCCAAAAGGTAGAGATCGACGTCCAGCGATTTGTCCAGCAGCAGTTCCGCCGCCCGCAGAAGCGCCGCAAAGCAGGAGCGGTCGTCCATAGACTTGCCGCACATTTGCCGTTCCCCCAACGGGGCGCAGCCGCCCCGAAAGACGATAGGGGTGCCAAGCGCAACCGCCTGCACCGCCTGCTCCTGCGTCATGCCGATGTCCACCATCAGCTCCGGGATGGGGATGGATTTGCCGCTGTCCCCCGCCTTCTGCACATGAGGCGGCAGACAGGCCACCACGCCGAAACGCGGAGGATCGGTGAGCACCGTCACCTCCCGGTCGGGCAGCATCCGGGGATCGACTCCGCCGATGGAGCGGAAGCGGAGAAAGCCCTCCTCAATGCCGATGGTGACGAGCCCGATCTCATCCAGGTGGGCGTCCAGCAGCAGCTTCTTGGCGTTGGGCCTGCCGCAGCGGCGCACGCCCACCACGCTTCCGCTGCGGCTGATGGAGACCTCGTCCACCAGGGGCCGCAGCAGCTCCGCGGCCATCCGGGCCGCCGGTCCCTCGAAGCCGGAGGGCGCGGTCTGGGTACACAGGCGCTCCAGCGCTTGTCGGATATCCATTGTTTCAACTCCTTATTTTCCGTCGGAACGGCGGAAACGGCTGTCCCGCTTTACGGTAGCTCGTAAATGATTTTTTTAAAGGCCGCGCCCCGTTCCATGAAATTTTTAAACCGATCAAAGGAAGCACAGGCCGGAGACAGGAGGACCACGTCGCCGGGGCGGGCGAGTTTGTGGGCCTCCAGCACCGCCTGGGTAAAATCCTCGCAGGTTTCGATGGAGGGCTGTCCCGGGCGATAGCCGGGGGCGGCCTCCACGCAGGCACGAATCTTGGGCGCCGTGTCTCCGGTGAGTACCAGGGCTTTCACATGCGCAATGATCTCAGGACCGAGCGTGTCGAAGGGGATATGCTTGTCATAGCCGCCCGCAATGAGGATGACCTTCTCCCGGAAGGAGCGCAGCCCGGCCGTGGTGCGGGAGGGGCTGGAGGCGATGGAATCGTTGTAATAACGCACACCGTTTCGTGTGCGCACCAGCTCGATCCGGTGCTCCACTCCCGCAAACGTTCCGGCAAAGGCACGGATGGTCTCGTCCGGGACCAGACCGTCCACTGCGGCGATGGCCGCCATGTAGTTCTCCACATTATGCGCTCCGGGGAGCAGAATCCCATCCAAGGGAAGCACCGGCCTGGAATGCAGGTCGGTGGTGCTCCAGATGGCATCGTCCTTCAGGAAGACGCCGCGCGCCAACGCTTCCCTGCGGCTGAACAGGACGACCCGGCCGGGGGCAGCCACGGCAAAGCCCCGGGTAATGTCGTTGTCCTGATTGAGTACCACCAGACCGTCCGCCGTTTGATGGGAAAAGATGTTCTCCTTGGCGGCGATGTACTCGCTCATCGATTTGTGGACATCCAGGTGGTTGGGGGCCAGATTCGTGACCACGGCGATATCGGGACTTCGGTCCATGGTCATGAGCTGGAAGGAGGACAGCTCCAGCACGGCCAGATCCTCCGCTTCCATGCCGTCCACGTCCGGCAGGAGCGGCTTGCCGATATTGCCGCCCACATACACGTTCCGTCCTGCCGCCTTTAAAAGCTCCGCGATCATGGTCGTGGTCGTGGTCTTCCCATCACTGCCGGTAACGGCGATGATGTTACAGGGGCATACCTGAAAGAAAACCTCCATCTCGGAGGTGAGCACGCTTCCACGCTCCACCGCCGCCAGAAGCTGTGGGACGTCGGGCCGCAGGCCGGGCGTACGGAAGATCACATCGTGGTCCAGCCCCTCCAGATAGTCCGGGCCCAGGCGCAGTTCGGCGCCCAGGCTCTCCAGTGCTTCGGCCTGCCCGCCGAACTCCTGTTTCTGCCGTTTATCGCAGGCGGTGACCCGGATCCCCGCACGCAGCAGCATTTTAATCAGCGGCGTATTGGACACGCCGATCCCGATCACAGCGACTCGCTTGCCCTTCAGTTCGGCCAGATAGTCCTGTATGGTGGAACGCATGGCGCTTCCTCCTTTTTCCGTTTACAAATCAAGACAAAATATTATATCCCATCCAGGCAGAAATTTCAATCGAAAGCACTCCATTGATTTGACAAGAAGCGTGAAATCAGGTACAATGTCCTTCGCAAGTAAGCTGGACAGCCGCGCGGACGGGGCGAAAGGCCCGCCTGTGAGGAAAGTCCGGGCTCCACAGGGCAAGGATAACGGGTAACACCCGCCGGGGGCGACCCTAGGAAAAGTGCAACAGAGATAAACCGCCTCGTCCCCCCAAAAGGGGCCGGCGCAAAAACTTGGTTTTTGCGCCGACGAGGTAAGGGTGGAAAGGCGGAGGTAAGAGCCCGCCCGACGGCGTGCCAAGCGTCCGTCGCTGTAAACTCTATCCGGAGCAACGCCGTGGAGGGACACTTGGTCGGCCCGACCGTCCCAGGGAGGCGGCTGGAGCGTACCGGCAACGGTACGTCGAGATAGATGGCTGTCTTAAATGACAGAACCCGGCTTACAGGCTTGCTTGCAGCTTAAAAAGTCCGCTTCCGTCTCGGAAGCGGACTTAAGCTTGTCGAAAAAGGCCAAAGGCCTTTTTCGACAGAGGGATGCATGACGGCCAGGGCTCGATTCCTGCGGAAAAGTCGCCCTGTCCGTCATGAGAGGTGTCATTT
>NZ_JALFGV010000070.1:0-40817 GCF_022777125.1 Lawsonibacter sp. | reverse complement strand
ACCGCGCCTACGAGGCCGCCGTCCATGCCGCCGCCGAGGAGCTCTTCCCCCGCTTTTTCCCCGGGAACCACAGCCCTGCCGCCGATTCCCCGCCGTCCTGATCCGCCGGGGCAGGCCGCCCCAGGGGCGGTATCGGCGTGCTCCCCTCCGCGCCGGGGGACGGGCGGAGCAAGCGTGCGGCGCCGCTCAGGGGTAGGACGATCCGCCGCCCCGGAAGCTGGAGAGGTATTCCTCCACCGACCGGGTCATCTCCCGGGAAAAGCCGGAGTCATACTTCCGGTCACAGAAGGCCCGCAGCCAGTCGGCATAGGGCCGCTCCTCCGCTTTCCAGGCCAGCATCTGCCGAAGCTCCCCGGTGTCCATCCGGCGGTAGCCGTTTTCATGGACGATGTGCTTCAGCCCGCACCGTCCGGGCTTGGGCCGCGCCTTCTGCTGCTGCGTGGGACGCCCCAGCACCAGCATGACCGCCGGGAACACATAGTCCGGCAGGGCCAGCAGGGTGCGATGGATCCGGCACTGCTCCATGATGTCTCCGATGTAGCAGGAACCGATCCCCAGGCTCTCGGCGGCGGTGACCGCGTTTTGGGCGGCCACGGCGCAGTCGGTGACCGCCAGCATCAGATCCCCCGCGCCGGGCCTGCGGGGCGCGCAGCCCGCGGCACGGTAGGCGTCGTACCACTTCTGGCAGTCGGCGCAGAAGATAAGCACCACCGGCGCCCCGGCGATGAAGGGCTGATGATCACAGGTCTCCGCCAGGCGGTCCTTCAGGGCCGGGTCGGTGATATCCAGAATAGTGTACAGCTGCTGGTTTCCTGCCGTGGGGGCCGCACAGGCCGCCTCCAGGATGGCGCGCTTCTCCTGCGGCGTGACCGGCTCTCCGGAAAAGGCCCGCACCGATTTGCGGGCATGGAGCCCCGCCAGGATTTCATTCATATTACCTCACCTCAATGAAAGGATCTGATCCAATGCAGCCAAAACAGGCCCCCATCCTCACGGTGGACCGGGCGGACACCCTGCTTCCCTTTCTGCTCTCCCACCAAAAGGGGAAGCGCCGCAACAACATCAAAGCGCTGCTCACCCGGGGGCAGGTGCTGGTGGATGGGCAGGCAGTCACCCGTCACGACCATCCCCTCGTCCCCGGCCAGACCGTGTCTCTGCGTCCCCGTCTGCAGGGCGGCGATCTGCCCTTCCCCCTGCTCTACGAGGATGCGGATCTGCTGGCCATCGACAAGCCCGCGGGGCTGCTCTCCACCGCCAACGAGCGGGAGCAGGAGCGCACCGCCTTCCGTGCGGTGTCCGACTGGCTGCGGGACCGCGGGGAGGGCCGCGCCTTTCTGGTCCACCGGCTGGACCGGGACACCTCCGGCGTGCTCCTCTTCGCCAAGTCGGAGGCAGTGCAGCAGCGCTTTCAAAACGAATGGAACACGCTCATCCGCCGCCGGGGGTACCGCGCGGTGGTCGAGGGCGCGCCGCCCGAGCCGGCCGGCACCATCCGCACCCAGCTGCGGGAAAATCGGATCCACAAGGTCTATTCGGTCCGCTCCGGCGGCAAGACCGCCGTCACGCATTACCAGGTGGAGCGCCTGGGAGCGGACTACGCCCTGCTGGCCGTAGCGATCGATACCGGGCGCAAAAACCAGATCCGGGTCCACTTCAGCGAACTGGGCTGCCCCGTGGCCGGGGACAAGGTGTACGGCGCGGCCACCGATCCGCTGGGCCGCCTGTGCCTGCACGCCCACGAGCTGTCCTTTGCACACCCGGTCACCGGGGCGGAGCTGCTGCTGCGCTCCGAGACCCCCAGGGGCTTTTCCCGGCTGGTTCGCTAGGGCTGCCGTTCCGCCAGCCCCAGGCAGGTCCGGATGCCCGCCCGCAGCTCTACCAGCTCCGGATAGCCATAAAAAAAGTCCAGCTTTTGCTCCCACACGCTGCCGCCGCCCTGCCGGGGCCAGAGCACGAAATAGGTAAAGCTCTCGGCAATATCCTCCGAGGGATCGGTAGCGGCGTAGTCGGTCACGAAGTCGTCCTCGTGCCGCAGGAAAAAGCGATCGCTCTCCGGGTTGGCCCGGCGGTCGTCCAGGTAATCGCTCCAGAAGGCCTGATAGAAGTCGTCCAGATAGGAGCCGGGGACCGCCGCCATTCCCTCCTCATTGTAGGTGTCGGCGGTCTGAGCCGCGGTATAGGTCACCTGACCGGCGTTGAGGGTCAGGTAGTGGGTATACTCGTGGAGCACCGTCTCGGTAAACCAGTCCCCGTCTCCCGCGTCCGCAGGGTCCACCGCGATCTCCCAGCGCTCCCCCGCGCCGTCCAGCGCCGCCACATAGGCCAGGGTCTCGTCCGCCCCGTCGGTAAAGACGGTGAAGCGGGAAAACGCCGCCCAGCTTCCCTCCGGCAGAAGGCCGCGCATTTGCGCCCAGAGCGCCTCGTATTCCACCTCCCGATCGCCGTCCGGCCGGAACGGGCTTTCCGGGTCGGGCCGGAGGGTCTCATCCTCCTGGATCCAATACTCCGCCAACACCCGCTCGGCGGGGCTGTCGGAGTCCCAGCCGCCGCCGTCGCCCAGATATCGGGCGGTATAGCGCTCGTAAAGCCGGTTGAGCTGCGCCACCAGCCGCGCCTCCTCCCCCTCCGGCTGCCAGCCGCCGGAGGCTTGGCGGGCCTGACGCAGCGGGATGATGCGCTCCAGCAAAGCAACCACCCGCTCCTCCTCCCGCTCCGAGACCCGTTCTGCCAGCCGGCCAAGCTGGGCCCGGGCCAGATGCAGGGCCTCGGTATGCGCCGCGCCGGCGCCCGCCTCAGGCGCTGCGGCGGGTGCGGGAGCGCAGCAGGCCGAGCAGCACAACAGCAAAAACAGGATGCATACCGCCGCTTTTTTCACCCGACCACCTCTTTTCTGGTGGTATTTTACCACGGCTGCGGCGGAAAGAAAAGGGCGTGCCCCGCGTCTTTTCGAGACGCGGGGCACGCCCCCGGCTTTTCACGGATAAGCGGTCCGCCAAAAGCGGAGCACCTGCATATGGACCGGCTGAGATTTGTGTTTCACGACGGGCACACCGCCGTGAAACGGCAGCAAACCTTCGTTTGCCGCTCCGGCCGCGGACTTCTGCGAGGCGGACGATAACGAGTCGGCGGGCCGCCCGTATCTTCCGTCACAGCTTGAGCGTCCAGCCGAAGGGATCGGAGACCGTGCCCCACTGGATACCGGTCAGGGTGTCGTACAGCTTCCGGGTCAGCGCGCCGATCTGTCCGCCGTTGACCGTTACGTGACGCTCGCCCCAGCCCATCTCGCCGATGGGGGAGACCACGGCGGCGGTGCCGGAGCCGAAGGCCTCCTCCAGCCGCCCCGCCTCGGCGGCGTCGAAGAGCTCCTCGGCGGTGATGAGGCGCTCCTCCACCGGAACGCCCCAGCTCTTGAGCAGCTCGATGCAGGATTTGCGGGTGATGCCCGGCAGGACGGAGCCGGTGAGCGCTGGGGTGATCACCGTGCCGCCGATCTTGAACAGCACGTTCATGGAACCCACTTCCTCGATATACCTGCGGTGCACGCCGTCCAGCCAGAGCACCTGGGCATACCCCTGCTCCTCGGCCCGCTCTCCGGCCCGGATGGAGGCGGCATAGTTGCCGCCGCACTTGGTGTACCCGGTCCCGCCCCGGACGGCGCGGACATCCTGCTTCTCCACATAGATGCGCACGGGGTTGATGCCCTCTTTGTAGTAAGCGCCCACCGGGCAGGTGATGATGCAGAAAATATAGTCATGCGCCGCATGTACGCCCAGGCTGGGAGTAGTGGCGATGACAAAGGGGCGGATGTACAGGGACGTGCCCGGCTTGGCGGGCACCCAGCGCTCCTCCACGCGCACCAGCTGCTCAATGGCGGCAAGGGTATCTTCCTCCGGCAGCTGCGGGATGCACATCCGCTCGCAGGAGGAGTTGATGCGCCGGACGTTCTCCATGGGGCGGAACAGCTGCACGCCACCGTCCGGGCTGCGGTAGGCCTTCAGTCCCTCAAAGACCTCCTGCGCGTAATGAAACACCATGGCGGAGGGCTCCAGGGCCAGCGGCGCGTAGGGGACGATGCGCCCGTCGTGCCAGCCCTGCCCGGCGGTGTAATCCATCAAAAACATGTGGTCGGTAAAGGTCTTGCCGAACACCAGCATGTCCGGGTCGGGCAGCGGTTTGAGCGCCGCGGCGCGCTGGACGGGGTATTCCTTCATAAAAAGCGGCCTCCTTATCAAATGCTCTTTGTGCCCTTCAGTATGGCAGTCACCGGAGCAAAAGAATGTAAAGCGTGATACAAATTGGATAAAAGTTATTGTACCACACGCGGAGTTGGGGCGCAAGCAGACTTGTTTTTAACTTTTGAGTTTGGTATAATAAAATACCTTTATTGTTGAGTCCCGCGTCATGGGAGGTGTCTCATGCGAAAAAACAAGCTGTCCCATCTGCTGGAGCCCAGCCTCCGGCTGTATTTCCTATGCCTTCTGGTCTTTGCGGGCGTCACCGCCCTGTTCAGCCTCCCCGCCGCCCTGGCGGAACTGGCGGTGGTGCTGGTGCTCTACCTTTACTTCCGCCGCAGCAACGCCCACCGGCAGAAAGAGATCATCCAGTATATTGAAAGCGTCACCTGCAATATGGACACGGCCACCAAGGACACCATGGTCAACGCCCCCCTGCCCATGGTCATCTTCCGGCCGGAGAACGACGAGGTCATCTGGTCCAACGACCGCTTTCTGCAGATCACCGGCGAGCGCGAGCACCTGTTTGACACCAAGCTCACCGCCGCCGTACCCGACTTTTCCTCCCGCTGGCTCATGGAGGGCAAGACCGAGTGTCCCACCGAGGTGTTGCTGGGGGAGCGGCGCTTCCAGGTCTTCGGCCATCTGGTGCGCACGGAGGATTCCGGCGCCCGGGGATATCTGGCCACCACCTACTGGGTGGACGTGACCGATCTGGCCGACGTGCGGGACCTGTATTATGCCGCCCGTCCTGTGGCGGCCATCCTGATGCTGGACAACTATGAGGAGCTGATGAAGGGCATCCCGGACAACGCCCGCTCGGCCCTGCGCAGCGAGATCGACCAGCGTCTGGACCAGTGGGCGGCCCCCGCCCAGGGCCTGTTCTGCCGGTACGACCGGGACCGCTACCTCTTCCTTTTCGAGGAGCATTTCCTGGCCCAGTTTCAGGAGGGCAAGTTCTCGGTGCTGGACGCAGTCCATGAGGTGGTCAGCCCCAACGGCCTGCCCGCCACGGTGTCCATCGGCATCGGCCGGGACGCGGATACCCTGGAGGAGCTGTTCCAGTACGCCTCTTTGTCGGTGGAGATGGCCCTCTCCCGCGGCGGCGACCAGGCGGTCATCAAGAACAAGTTTAATTTTGAGTTTTACGGCGGGCGCACCAAGGAGCTGGAGAAGCGCACCAAGGTCAAGAGCCGGGTCATGGCCAACGCCCTGGGCGAGCTGGTGGCCGACGCCTCCCGGGTATTCGTCATGGGCCACAAATTTCCGGATCTGGACTGCATCGGCGCGGCCGCCGGCGTGTGCGCCATCGCCCGGAAAAAGGGCGCCCCGGTGAACATTGTCAAGGAGGCGGGCCAAAACCCCGCCAGCGAGATGATGGAGAAGCTCTCCCAGCTGCCGGAATACCAGGGCGTGTTTCTCTCCGTGCAGGACGCCATCCTGGCGGCCGACGTCAACGCCCTGTTGGTGGTGGTGGACACCAACCGCCCCGAGCAGGTGGTCAGTCAGGACCTGCTGGAGGCCTGCAACAAGGTGGCGGTCATTGACCATCACCGCCGGGCCGCCACCTATATCGCCAACGCCGCCCTGAACTTCCACGAGCCCTACGCCTCCTCCGCCAGCGAACTGGTCACCGAGCTGCTGCAGTACCTGCTGGAAGGCGCGGACCTGCGCAAGGCCGAGGCCGAGGCGCTGCTGGCCGGGATCACCCTGGATACCAAACAGTTCACCATGCGTACCGGCAGCCGCACCTTCGAGGCGGCCGCCTTCCTCCGCCGCTCCGGCGCGGATACCGGGGACGTGAAAAAGCTCTTCCAGAACGATCTGGAGGGCACCATCGCCCGGTACGACATCATCCAAAACGCCCGTATGTACCGCAACGACATCGCCGTGGCCCGGGTCGACCACCCGGTGGGCCGCATCACCGCCGCCCAGGCCGCCGACGAGCTGCTGAATATTTCCGGGATCGACACCTCTTTTGTCCTCTTCCCCGACGGCGAGGGGCGTGTGATCCTCTCCGCCCGGAGCATGGGGGATGTAAACGTGCAGGTGATCCTGGAAAAACTGGGGGGCGGCGGCAACGCCGCCACCGCCGGCGCCCAGGTGCCCGGCAAGAGCGTGGATGAGGTCACCAAGGACCTGCTGCGCGCCATCGACCAATACTTGGAGGAGGAATAGGCCCCGCCTGTTCCCTGTCCGTCAGAGGAGAATGGTTATGAAACGGCTGTTTCCCGCCGTGCCGGCCCTGCTGCTGTGCCTGACCCTGGCCGCCTGCGCCGCGCCCACGCCTACGCCTACGCCCACGCCCACGCCCATCCCTGCGCTGGAGCCGCCTCTTTCAGACAGTACGAAGGCGCAGCCGGTCCCCGACTTTCTGGATACGGACCAGCAGGCGCTGTTTCTCCACGCATTTGAGGCGGCCAATTTCCTGATGGGCTGCGAGACCTCCTACGTGGACCGTTTCCCTTTTGACGACGGCAGCATGCCGGACCTGGACCATTGCCAGACCGTGGAGCTGGGCGGCGATCTCTATGTGATCTCCGTAGGCCGCTATGCCCGCTGGGCGGACTTTAAGGCCATGATGGACGCTCTGTTCACGTCCGAATACCAGGAGGAGCTGCTCTACTTCACCCGCGCCCACGGCACGCCACAGCCTCTTTTTACCTCCACTGAGGATGGCAGGCTGTGCTATCTCGACGCCTCCCGGGGCAGCAGCCTGGAGTACGGCTGGTCCGGGACACCCGACTCCTACCAGTTGGTGCGTCGGACCGAGGACGAAATCGTGTTCGACCTGATCGTCCACTACGCCGTCCTGGCGGAGGCGCCGGAGGGCGCGGAGGAACCTTTGATCGTTACCGGTGAAACCGCCGAAGCATACCCCATCCGCATGGAGCGTACCGAAGACGGCTGGCGCGTCGCGGAAATTCATCTCCCCTATTAAATGATGACAGTTCCAGAAAGGAAGGACGATAACATGAAAGTAATTTTACAGCAGGACGTGAAGGGCCAGGGCAAAAAGGGCCAGATGATCGAGGCCAGCGACGGCTATGCCCGCAATTTCCTCCTGCCCCGAAAGCTGGCCGTGCCGGCCACCGCGGAGAATGTGAACACCATGAAGATGCAGGAGAAGGCGAGAAAGGCCCAGCAGGCCGCCGAAAAGGCGGAGGCCGAGGCCGTGGCCGCCAGGCTTGAGCAGCTGAGCGTGAAGGTGGTCGCCAAGGGCGGCAACGGCGGGCGGCTGTTCGGCGCGGTGACCTCCAAGGAGATCGCCGACGCCCTGAGCGCCCAGCACGGCATCAGCATTCCGAAAACCAAGATCGTCCAGGATGAGCCCATCAAGGCCTTCGGCGGCTATACGCTCAAGGTGAAGCTGGGCTACGAGGTCACCGGCACCCTGAAGGTGGTCGTGGCCGAGAACTAACGCGCGTTCGGGGGGCGTTTCCCCCGGACGGGAAGGCGGCCGCCTGCATTCAGGCGCGCCGCCGCGCGCTGCGGCGAAGCCGGTTCGCCCGCGCGCAAACAGCAACGGGAAGCGGGTGGAACACATGGCAACCGAAGAGGAGCTTTTGTCGCGGCAGATGCCCCACAGCGTGGAGGCCGAGCAAAGCGTGCTGGGCGCCATGCTCATTGACGCCCGCTGCGTGCCGGAGGTCATCGAAGCCCTGAAAAGCGAGGACTTCTATCTGCGGCAGAACCGGGAGATCTATGAGACCATCTATTCCATGTTCAATTTCTCCCAGACCATCGACCCGGTGACGGTGCTGGAGCACATGCGCCTGAACGGGGTATATGACGAAAACACCTCCCGCAACTATATTCTCCAGCTGATGGAGATCACGCCTACGGCGGCCAACGTAAAGGAGTATGCCGCCATCGTCAAGGACAAGTCCCTGCTGCGGCGCATCGCCGAGACCGCGGGAGACCTGACCGCCATGATCCAGGAGGGCACCGGCACCGCCCGCGAGGTGCTGGAGGCCGCCGAGCAGCGCATCTACGCCATCCGGCAGGGCCGCTCCGCCCAGGGCCTGGAGCACATCTCCAGCGTCATCCTCAACGTGTACGAGCGCCTCAACGAGCTGGCCGCCAGCGAACAGGCGGTCCCCGGCCTGTCCACCGGCCTGCCCGACGTGGACGCGGCCATCTCCGGTCTGAACAAATCCGACCTGATCCTGCTGGCCGCCCGCCCCGGCATGGGCAAGACCTCCTTCGCCCTGAACATCCTGCTGCACGCGGGCAAGTTCTCCGGCAAAACCGTGGTCTTTTTTTCGCTGGAAATGAGCCGGGAGCAGCTGGCCATGCGCCTGATCTCCGGCGAGAGCTTTGTGGACAACAAGCGCCTGGTGACGGGCAAGCTCAGCGAGGACGACTGGACCAAGATCGCCGCCGCCTCCGCCGCCCTGAACCAGACCCAGATCCTCATCGACGACAACCCCGCCCTCTCGGTGGCGGACATGAATGCCAAGTGCCGCCGGGTGGATAATCTGGGGCTGGTGGTCATAGACTACCTCCAGCTTATGACCTCCGCCGGCGGGCCGGGCCGCAGCGGCGATAACCGCCAGCAAATCGTCTCCGATATCTCCCGCGCCCTGAAAATCATGGCCAAGGAGCTCAACGTGCCGGTGCTCTGCCTGTCCCAGCTCTCCCGCGCCAACGAGGCCCGCTCCGACAAGCGCCCCATGCTTTCCGACCTGCGGGAATCCGGCGCCATCGAGCAGGACGCGGATATCGTCATGTTCCTCTACCGGGAGGATTATTACAACGAGGACAGCGAAAATCACAATCTGGCGGAGTGCATCATTGCCAAAAACCGCCACGGCGAGACCGGTAAGGTGGAGCTGCAGTGGCTGCCCGAGTATACCACCTTTTCCTCCCTTGACCGAAGGCACGAGGAATACTGACGTCCCGCGCCCGCCGTTCCCCCTCTTCGTTGTCCCGCCTGGGCGGGACAACGGAAGAACTGCGTGCTGCGCAGGCCCGCCCTCCAGCGCTTCCCCGCTTGCCCTGCGGGGCGGTTCCCCCTGTGTTTTTCCGCACGTCCAATCCATTTATTTCCGCCCCCGGCGGAAACTTTGCGAGGCGCGCTATGCTGCAAAAGGTGCTCTCTCTCTCGATGGAATACGATATGCTCCCCCGGGGCGGACGGGTCTTGTGCGCCGTGTCCGGCGGGGCGGACTCCATGTGCCTGCTCCACCTGCTGGGAGAGCTGGCAAAGCCCGGCGGCTTTACCATTGCGGCCGCCCACTTCCACCACCACCTGCGGGGCGCGGAATCCGACCGGGACGCGGCCTTTGTGGCCCAGTGGTGCGCAGCGCGCGACATCCTTTTCGTGATGGGCGAGGGAGATGTGAACGCGCAGGCTCAGAGCCGCGGCCTGGGTGTGGAGGAGACCGCCCGGCAGCTGCGCTATGATTTTCTCCGCCAAAGCGCCGAGGCTCTGGACTGTACGCGCATCGCCACCGCCCATAACGCCGACGACAATTTGGAGACCCTGCTGCTCCATCTGGTGCGGGGCGCCGGGCTGCATGGGCTGTCCGGCATCCCGCCCCGCCGCGACGGGATCGTGCGCCCCCTGCTCGCCTGCTCCCGGGCGGAGGTGCTCTCCTACCTGGCCGAGCACGGCATCCCCCATGTGGAGGACAGCTCCAATTCCGACGAGGCCTACGCCCGCAACCGCCTGCGCCATCAGGTGGTGCCGGTGCTGCGGGACCTGAATCCCCGCCTGAGCGAGGGCGTGACCGCCACCATGGCCCTGCTGCGCGCCGACAACGACTATCTCAACGCCCAGGCCGCGCTGGTCTGCGCCAACGCCCGCTGGGCGGAGGATGACCTGGTCATCGAAGCCCGCCTGATCGCCGAGCTTCCCCCCGCCATCGCCCCCCGGGCGGTGCGGCGGCTGCTGGAGATGCTGGGGGACGGCAATACCAACTGTTCCTCCGCCCACCTGAACGCCGTAGTGGAGCTGGCCCGGGGGAGCGATACCTCCGCCGTGGTCTTCCTGCCCGGCGGCAAGCTGGCCCAGCGGGTCTACCGGGAACTGCTGCTGACCCGTTCGTCGGATCCCATGCCCCCCTTCCTTCCCGCGCCCCTGGTGCTGGACGGGGAGACCCTCCTGGAGGGCACCCCATGGCGGGTGCGCTGCCGCTCGCTCCCCTGTCCGGACGAGAGCGAACGCCTTCCCGGCGCGGTCTACCTGGACCGGGACAAGGTGGACGGTGTGCTGCTGCTGCGGCCCCGGCAGACCGGAGACGAGATCGCCCTGCCCCGGCGGGGGGGCACCAAGACGTTGAAAAAGCTGTTTATCGACGAAAAAGTCCCCCGACGGGAGCGGGAACATATCCCCGTCCTGGCCGACCGGGCCGGGGTGGCGGCGGTGGCGGGCTTCGGGGCGGACCAGCGCCGTCTGGCCCAGACCGGGGGGCGTGCCTATGAACTGCTATTTTGGAAGAAAGAGTGAGCGAGATGGAACAGATACTGGACAAAGATGTGGAACGGGTGCTGTTTTCCCAGGAGGAGCTGGCACGCCGGGTGAGCGAAATCGCCGCCGAGATCGACCGGGACTACGCCGGAAAAGAGCCGCTGCTGGTCAGCGTGCTGCGGGGGTCCTTCGTTTTTATGGCCGATCTGGTGCGGCAGATCCACCTGCCCTGCACGGTGGACTTTATGGCAGTCTCCTCCTACGGGGCAGGCACCGCCAGCTCCGGCCAGGTGAAGATCGTCAAGGACCTGTCCGAGCACATCGAGGGCAAGGACGTGATCGTGGTGGAGGATATTCTGGACAGCGGCAACACGCTGAGCTACCTGCTTCAGATCCTCCAGGCCCGCCGCCCCGCCTCGGTACGGCTGTGCACCCTGCTGGATAAGCCCTCCCGCCGCACCAAGCCGGTGGAGCTGCACTACGCGGGCTTCTCCATCCCCGACTACTTCGTGGTGGGTTACGGCCTGGATTATGCCGAAAAGTACCGCAACCTGCCTTACATAGGAGTGCTCAAGCCCTGTGTATACGAAAAATGACCGGGGCCAGGCCGGTTTTTAGCGCGCTGATTCAGCCCGGAAAGGACGTGTCCGCTGTTTGAAACGCAAAGGAAGCATGCGCGACGTGGGCTTTTATCTGCTCATCGCCGTGATCCTCTTGATGACCATCTTTGCCCTGCGCGGGGGGCTGGACGGCAGCGTCCAGACCTCTTACGGGGAGATCCGCCGCCTGCTGGAGCAGGAGCTGGTGACCCAGGTCCAGGTGGAGGACAACACCGTCACCCTCTGGCTCAAGGAGCCGGTCAACGGCCAGTCCACCATTACCTATGATGTGGCAAACCCCGACTGGTTCTACAACGACTTCAACGACCTGATCGTGCAGCAGGTGCACCGGGGCGTGATCACCGACTATAACTATCCCCAGGGCTTTGTGGCCCCGGCGTGGATGTCCTTTGTCCCCTGGATCGTGATCCTGGTGGTCTTCGGCCTGCTTTGGTACTTTGCCATCCTCCGCCAGAACGGCGGCGGGGGCGCCGGCGGGGACAAGACCGCCCGCTTCGGCCGTGCCCGCACCCGCACCGGGGCGGACGAACAGAAGAAGGTCACCTTTGACGACGTGGCCGGCGCGGAGGAGGAGAAGGGCGAGCTCCAGGAGATCGTGGAGTTCCTCAAGGACCCCAAGCGCTTTTTGGAGCTGGGCGCCCGCATCCCCAAGGGCGTGCTTTTGGTGGGCCCGCCGGGCACCGGCAAGACCCTGCTGGCTAAGGCCGTGGCCGGGGAGGCGGGGGTCCACTTCCTGTCCATCTCCGGTTCCGACTTTGTGGAGCTCTACGTGGGCGTGGGCGCCTCCCGCGTCCGGGACCTGTTCGACCAGGCCAAGAAGAACGCCCCCGCCATCGTCTTCATCGACGAGATCGACGCGGTGGGCCGCCAGCGGGGCGCGGGCCTGGGCGGCGGCCACGACGAGCGGGAGCAGACCCTCAACCAGCTGCTGGTGGAGATGGACGGCTTCGGCAACAACGAGGGCGTGGTGGTCATGGCAGCCACCAACCGGCAGGACATCCTGGACCCTGCCCTGCTGCGCCCCGGCCGGTTCGACCGGCAGGTGTATGTGGGCTATCCGGACATCAAGGGCCGGGAGGCCATTTTGAAGGTCCACGCCCGCAACAAGCCCCTGGCGGAGGACGTGGATCTGGCGGAGCTGGCCAAGGCCACCGGCGGCTTTACCGGCGCGGACCTGGAGAACCTGATGAACGAGGCCGCCCTGCTGGCCGCCCGGCGTCAGGAGCGGTTTATCCGCATGCAGGATCTGCACGAGGCGGTGATCAAGGTCATCGCCGGGCCGGAGAAGAAGAGCCGGGTGGTCATCGAGCGGGAGCGCAGGCTCACCGCCTATCATGAGGCGGGTCACGCCATCGTCATCCACGCTCTGGAGACCCAGGACCCGGTCCATCAGATCACCATCATCCCCCGGGGCATGGCGGGGGGCATGACCATCTCCCTGCCCCGGGAAGATGTGAGCTTCCAGTCCCGCCAGGCGCTCACAGAGCGCATCGCCGTCTGCCTGGGCGGCCGGGCCGCAGAGGAACTGGCCCTGGGCGACATCTCCACCGGCGCGGGCAACGACCTGCAAAAAGCCACCTCCATCGCCCGCAACATGGTCACCCGCTACGGCATGAGCGAGCGGGTGGGCAACGTGGTCTTCGACTCCGGCCACGACGAGATCTTCATCGGCCGTTCCATGGCTCAGGCCAAGAACTACTCGGAGGAAGTGGCCGCCCTCATCGACGAGGAGGTCAAGGCCCTCATCGACGGGGCCTACGCCCGCTGCAAGGAGATCCTCACCGGACAGCGGGACGCGCTGGATTTCGTGGCCGACTACCTGCTGCAGTACGAAACTATGGATGCCGCCGCCTTCGCGCTGGTGTTCACCGACCGTGCCGCCGTCCAGCCCCCCAAGGCCTTCCAGCCGGCGGCGCAGGAGGGAAAGGAGCCCCGGGATGAGCTGCCTCATTGATACCCTTCTGGGCGACATCACCCGGGTAGCGGCCGACGCCATCGTCAACGCCGCCAACTGCTCCCTGCTGGGCGGCGGCGGTGTGGACGGCGCCATCCATGCCGCCGCGGGGCCTGGCCTTCTGGCCGAGTGCCGCACCCTGAACGGCTGCGAGACCGGGCAGGCCAAGCTGACGCGGGGCTATGATCTGCCTGCCCGATACGTCATCCACACGCCCGGCCCTATCTGGCGCGGTGGGGTCTGCCGGGAGGCGGAACTGCTGGCCTCCTGCTACCGCAGCTGCATGGCGCTGGCCGGTCGGTACGGCTGTAAAAGCGTGGCCTTCCCTTCGATTTCCACCGGCGTGTATCGCTTCCCGCTGGAGCAGGCGGCCCCGATCGCCGTGGCCACGGTGCGGGACTGTCTGGCGGCAGGCTCCTGTGTGGAGCACGTCACCTTCGTCTGCTTCAGCCAGCCGGTCAAGGACGCCTACGACCGGGCGCTGGGCGCGTGTTGATATGGTAAGGAAGTCTTTTGCCGCCGCCGCGCTTGTGTTCCTGGCGTTTGCCGGGTTGCTGTATTTCAATACCGACGTCGGCACGCACAGGGCGTCGCTCTGACCTGCAGCCGCCGGCTTCCAGGCTGCTCCGTATTCGTTTGAACACAAAGGCTTCCTGTCAGTCGTAAGGCCGGCAGGAAGCTTTTGCTGTTGTATGGGTCCCGCCGTTTGGACGGTACTTTGTAAGAAAAGTTTAACACACAGACCGCCCCGGCTCTGTTATAATGCCAGGGCAAGCGCATCGAAAGGAGGGCAAGCGCATGCCTGTCGCACCCCCGCGGCCCCGCAGAAAGCAACGGCGCAGCCCCGGGCTTTTCCCCATCCTGCTGATCCTGGTGGCGGGATTGGCAGTGATCAAGTGGATCGACCCCTTTGCGTCCAGACGCTTCCCTGCCCCGGCGACCCCCGACTGGATCACGGCCGACCTGCTTCCGGTGAACCCCTATTCCCGGCCGGGGGAGCCGCTGGATACGGTAAACGGCGTGGTGGTCCATTATGTGGGCAATCCCGGCACCACCGCGGCGCAGAACCACAGTTATTTCGAAGGCCTGGCCCAGACCGGCGAGACCTATGCCAGCAGTCATTTTTTGATCGGCCTGGACGGCGAGATCCTCCTGAACGTCCCGCTGGACGAGATCGCCTACTGCTCCAACGACCGCAATGAGGACACCATCTCCATCGAATGCTGCCACCCGGACGGCACGGGCGCGTTTACCCCTGAGACCTACGACGCGCTGGTGAGGCTGGTGCGCTGGCTCATGGAGTACTATCAGCTGGAGCCGTCACAGATCCTGCGGCACTACGATGTGACCGGCAAGGCCTGCCCGCTGTACTTTGTGGACCACCCGGACGCCTGGGAGCGGTTTTTGGGCGATGTGTCCCCCGCGGAAGAATAGTCCGCTTTATCGTACATATGCTCCGTTATACTGTACTCACAACGAGACAGGAAGGAGCGCTGACCCATGGATTACGAGATCCGATTCGTGTACGGACATGTGGAGGTCTACGATCAGGCGGGCCGCTTCCGGTTCTCCGCCGACTCCGAGCGGGAGGCGCTGGAGGAACTGGAAAACGACGCGGCGTAGCAGCCTATGGCGGCGCGCCGCAACACGCAAAAACGGGCGGCCTGTGGCCGCCCGTTTTTTGAAGCCGTCCGTTTTCCCCGCGCCCGCTCTGCCCTAGTCCGGGATGTACGCCCGGATGCGCAGCTTCACGCCCAGATCCCGGGTGATCCGGCGGCAGCGCTCGATCGCCTCCGGCGTCTGATCCTTGTCCACAATGGTCATCACTACATTGGGCACGTACTCCTTGGCCTTTCCGGCAAAATCCAGCATGGCGTGCCAGGCTTTCTCCCCGTCCCTGGGACGGGTCACGGCGCAATACTCCTCCGGCGTAGAGCCGTTGAGGGAGATGGAGAGCGTATCAATGCGCCCCTGGAGCCGCGGCGTCACGTCCTGTCCCAGGATCAGGTTGGCATGGCCGTTGGTGTTGATCCGTACGGGGGGCAGACCGCTCACCCGCTTTTTCAGCTCGTCCACCAGCCAGACGATATCCTCCGTGCGGTACATGGGTTCCCCAAAGCCGCAGAAGACCAGCTCACGGTATTTGGTGAGCTCCCGCGCCAGCAGGTCCTCCAGCGCCTCCTCCCGGCTGGGTTCATGCTCCAGCCACAGATCGTCGGCATAGATGCTCCCCTTGTGCCCGTTGTGCCGCAGGCAGAACACGCAGGAGCAGTCGCAGCGGTTGGTCAGGTTCACGTACAGCGCGCCCTCATACTCGTAAGAAATGGTCTGCATCCCTTACCCCTCCCTGATTCCAAAAAATCGTTTTCCATTTTCCAGCGTGATCCGGAGGACCTCCTCCGGCGAAATGCCCCTCAGCTGGGCCACCTTCTCGGCGCAGCGCGCGATCATGGCGGAGTCGCACCGCTGTCCCCGGTGGGGCTCCGGAGCCATATAGGGGGCGTCGGTCTCCAGCATCAGCCGCTCCAGCGGCATCCACGCCGCCACCTCCGGCGCCCGCCTGGCGTTGTGGAAGGTGAGGCTGCCTGTGAAGGAGAGCATCCAGCCCCGATCCAGCAGCACCCTGGCGTCCTCCAGGCTGCCGGAGTAGCAGTGGAACACCCCCCGGGCGTTGGGGTGGGCCCGCACCAGATCCAGACAGTCCCTGTGGGCGTCCCGGTCATGGACGATGACGGGCAGATCCAGCTCCTCCGCCAGGGAGAGCTGGGCGTCGAAAAAGTCCCGGGAGCGCTTGCGCGCCTCGGGCGTTTTGACCCAGTAATAATCCAGGCCGACCTCCCCCACCGCCACCACTCTGGGGTGGGCGCACAGGGCCTTCACCCCGTCCAGCTCCGCCAGGGCGACCCCCTCCAGATTTTCCGGGTGGATGCCCGCCGCGGCATAGAGGTAGTCATAACGCTCGGCCAGCGACACACAGGCGCGGGAGGAGCCCAGGTCGCAGCCGGGACAGACCACCAGCGCCACGCCACGCCCGGGCAGCGCGGACAGCAGCGCGTCCCGGTCGGCGTCAAAGGCCTCGTCGTAATAGTGGGCGTGGGTATCAAAGATCATGGGCGTTTCCTCGTTTCCAACGGCGTCTTTCGGGCGGCCGGCCGCCGCCGTTTTTTCTTCCGCTCTATCATACTCCATCCGGGGCAAAGCTGCAAGTGCATCTCACGCGGCCCGGTTGACAACGGCGGGGGCCTGTGGTATCATAGCCCTCAGATCACGGGAATGAGGTTCTCCCGGGGCCGCAAGGCCCGAACCGCCGTCCGGCTGATGACTTCTGCACGTTTTGCAGGGGGCATTGGCTTTTTTTCTGCCCTCTGGAAGGGATGGAACCAAAATGCTGACCAGTATCGCACTGCTCTGGCTGCTGGGCATGGCCCTGGGAGCCGCGGCCCGGAAGCTGCACCTGCCCGCCCTGGTGGGGATGCTCCTGGCGGGGATCCTGCTGGGCCCCTTCGGGGCGGACCTGCTCTCGCCCGCCCTGCTGAGCGTCTCCGCCGACCTGCGGCGGCTGGCGCTGATCCTCATCCTGCTCCGGGCCGGACTGTCGCTGGACCTGGGGAGCCTGCGGCGCTCCGGCCGGAGCGCCGTGCTCCTGTGCTTTCTGCCCGCCGCCTGCGAGGTGCTGGGCATGGTCCTGCTGGCCCCCCGGCTGCTGGGGGTGTCCGTATTGGACGCCGCCATCCTGGGCGCGGTGGTGGGGGCGGTGTCCCCCGCCGTCATCGTGCCCCGGATGCTCGACCTGATGGAGGCGGGCTACGGGACGGAGCAGGGCATCCCGCAGATGGTATTGGCGGGGGCGTCGGTGGACGACGTATTCGTGGTGGTCCTCTTTTCTTCCTTCACCGGTATGGCCTCCGGCGGACGCTTTTCCCCGGCCGCTCTGGCCGGGGTGCCGGTCTCCATCCTGCTGGGGGCGGCCCTGGGCCTGGGTCTGGGCGGCCTGCTGGCCCGCTTTTTTGCCCGTTTCCCGCTGCGGGATTCCGCGAAAGCCATCCTTCTGCTCGCCCTGTCCATTTTGCTGACGGCCCTGGAGGACCGTCTGGGCAGCCGGGTCCCCTTCTCCGGCCTGCTGGCGGTGCTGGGGACCGGGTTGGGCCTGTACCGCCGGCAGCCGGCGGCGGCCCAGCGGCTGGCCGCCAAATTCGGCAGGCTCTGGGTAGCCGCGGAGATATTGCTGTTTGCCCTGGTGGGCGCGCAGCTGAACCTGGAGTATGCCGCCGCTTCCGGCCGGACGGCGGTGCTCCTGGTGCTGGGCGCCCTCTGCTTCCGGGCGCTCGGGGTGCTGCTGTGTATGGCGGGCAGCCCGCTGAATCCGAAGGAGCGGCTCTTTGCCGTGCTGGCCTACCTGCCCAAAGCCACCGTGCAGGCCGCTATCGGCGGGGTTCCGCTGGCCATGGGGCTCTCCTGCGGGCAGGTCGTGCTGACGGTAGCGGTGATCGCGATCCTGCTCACCGCGCCGCTGGGCGCCTTCGCCATCGACGTAAGCTATCGCCGCCTGCTGCGGCGGGCCGGCTGATCCCCGTCACAGAAGCCCATGCACAAAGCGCAAGGCGGAGCGTCCAAAGGGACGCTCCGCCTGAGGCTGTTTCTTGGTTTTGGTCCGGGGCCGCTCCCCGTTCAGCACAGGCCGTAGCCGGCGGGGACCTGGTCGTCCAGCATCAGCAGATGGAGCTTCTCGCTCCCATCCGGCTCTTCCTTTACCGCGGAGATGAGCATACCGTTGGACTCCAGCCCCATCATCTTCCGGGGCGCCAGATTGGTGCAGGCCACCACGGTCTTGCCCACCAGTTCCTCAGGCTCATAGTATTCGTGGATGCCGGAGAGGATCTGCCGGGGCGCCGCTTCGCCGCAGTCCAGCGTAAAGCGCAGCAGCTTTTTGCTCTTCTTCACCGCCTCGCAGGCGAGGACCTTGGCGGTGACAAACCGCACCTTGCTAAAATCGTCGATGGTGATATACTCCGGGGCCGTTTCTTCCGCGGGAGCGGCGGCCTTGGTGGCTTCTTCCAACTCCTTCAGCTCCTTTTCCAGGTCGATGCGGGGGAACAGGTTCTCTCCCTTGGCGATGGGCGCGTCCGGGGGCAGCAGGCCCCACTGGGCGGCGGAGTCCCAGGTACACACCTCCGGGGCCGCGCCGATCTGTGCGAAGATCTTTGCGCAGGTCTCGGGCATGAAAGGGGTCAGGAGGATGGCGGAAATACGCACGCACTCCAGCAGGTTGTATAGCACCCGGGCCAGGCGGGGGCGCTGCGCCTCCTCCCGGGCCAGCACCCAGGGCTTGTTCTCGTCGATATACTTGTTGGCCCGGCCAATGAGCTTGAAGACTTCCGCCAGACCGTTCTGGAAGGCGTAGTGTTCCATCTGCCCTTCGTAGGCGTCCCGCAGGCCCCGGGCCATAGCCTCCAGTTCGCCGTCCAGGGCGGGGTCGGCCTCCTGCTCCCCGGGCAGGGTGGGCCCGAAGTACTTGCCCACCATGGCGGTGGTGCGGCTGACCAGATTGCCCAGGTCGTTGGCCAGGTCGGTGTTGATGCGGCCGATGAGGGCCTCGTTGGAGAAGTTGCCGTCGGTGCCGAAGGGGAACTCCCGCAGCAGGAAGTAGCGCAGGGCGTCCACCCCGTAGCGCTCGGAGAGCAGGTAGGGATCCACCACATTGCCCTTGGACTTGCTCATCTTGCCGCCGTCCAGCAGCAGCCAGCCGTGGCCGTATACCTTTTGGGGCAGGGGCAGGTCCAGCGCCATCAGCAGGGCGGGCCAGATGATGGAGTGGAAGCGCACGATCTCCTTGCCCACAAAGTGTACGTCGGCGGGCCAGAAGTCGTCATAGTCGTCGTACTTGGCGTTCTCATAGCCCAGGGCGTTGATATAGTTGGTCAGGGCGTCCACCCACACGTACACCACGTGCTTGGGGTCAAAGCTGACGGGGATGCCCCAGGTGAAGGAGGTGCGGGAGACGCACAGGTCCTCCAGGCCCGGGTCGATGAAGTTGTTGACCATCTCGTTGACCCGGCTGCGGGGCTCCAGAAAGTCGGTGTTCACCAGCAGGTCACGCACCCGGTCGGCGTACTTGGACAGGCGGAAGAAATAGGCCTCCTCCTCCGCGTCCCTGACCGCACGCCCGCAGTCGGGACACTTGCCGTCCACCAGCTGAGTCTCGGTCCAGAAGGCCTCGCAGTCGGTGCAGTACTTGCCCACATACTTGCCCTTGTAGATATCACCCTGGTCGTAGAGCTGCTTGAAGATCTTCTGTACCGACTCCACATGGTAGTCGTCGGTGGTGCGGATGAAGCGGGTGTTGGAGATGTTCATCAGCTTCCACAGATCCAGCACGCCCCGGGGACCCTTGACGATGTTGTCCACATACTGCTGGGGGGTAACGCCGGCGGCCTTGGCCTTCTGCTCGATCTTCTGGCCGTGCTCGTCGGTGCCCGTGAGGAACATCACCTCATAGCCCTGCAGGCGCTTGTAGCGGGCCATGGCGTCGGCGGCCACGGTACAGTAGGCGTGGCCGATGTGCAGCTTGTCCGAAGGGTAATAGATCGGGGTGGTGATATAAAATGTCTTACGGTTCATCAGGCGTTTCCTCCGTTTCTTCCTCTTCTGCGGCTTTTTCCGCCTCCGGCGGGTCCATAGGCGCTCCCGGCCGCCGGGCCGCGTTGTGCAGCAGGACCGCGGTGGAGGAGAGCAGATAGACAACGGCAAAGCCGTACAGCAGCGTGGTCGCCGGGTCGTGGCCGTCCGCCAGGGTGACCAAGGAGAAATAGACCCCCAGCAGGGAGAACAGGACGGCCCGGAAGGGCTTGCCCCGTTCGAAGGAGAACCCGGCGTTGAAGTACAGCCCCAGCAGAACGGCAATGATCGCAAACAGCTCGTAGATATAATCCAGCTGCACCGGGTCCCCGGCCCGCACCTGATAGGCGGCAATGAGCCACACGCAGCCGGTATAGGCGGGCATGAGCAGGGTAAAGTTGTACTTGCCCTTTCCCTCGCCCCGGAAATTGTTCCGGGTGGTGGCGACCACGCAGGCGAAGGACGCCACGCACAGCGCCGCCAGGATCAGCCGGGTGACCACCGTGTTCTCCCGGCGCAGGAAGGAGAGCACCATCCCGCCCGCCGCCGCCAGCAGCAGGAAGGCGGAGAGGATCATGGCCGTGGCGTACAGGGTGTTCCCCTTGGCCTGGAAGGCCTGATCGTACCCGCCGGCAAAATCGGGGTACTTGCCGCGGCACAGGAGCACCAGCGCTGCGGCCAGGGCTGCGGACAGGGCGATCAGGGCCCAGGTTGCGGGCGAGCCGGGGATGTGCAGGCCGGTGTCCGGCTCGAAGGCCGTGGCCAGCTCCCACCGCCGCAGCAGAAAACCCGCCGCGCCCACCGCCACAGTGGCCGCGGGCAGAACGATCTCTTTTCGCATGGAATTGTCAGCATCCTTTCGGGATGGATTCGGACGCGCGCCGTCTTTTTCGCTCGCCCCCAGGGGACAAAAAATGGGCGGAACCGAACGGATCACAGCCGCTATGCGGCTATTATACCACTGTTTTCCGGAAAGCGCACGGAAATTCTGGCGCTCCCTGAAAACAAATGGTACAATACAAAAGCGGCGTGCAGAGGTCTGCCGCCCACACATCCTAACGCAGCAGGAGGCCGCTATGCACACCGATCTGACGCAAGGAAGCGTCACCCGTTCCATGCTCGGCTTCGCCTGGCCGCTGATCCTGGGCAATCTGCTTCAGCAGCTGTACAATGTAGCCGACACGCTGATCGTAGGCCGGTTTTTGGGCGCCGGGGCGCTGGCCGCCGTAGGTTCTTCCTTCACCCTGATGACCTTTCTCACCTCTGTGCTGCTGGGCCTGTGCATGGGCAGCGGCGCGGTGTTCTCCCTCCTCTGGGGCGCGCGGAAGGAGGAGGAGCTCAAGGCCAGCCTGTTCGTCTCCTTCCTTCTGGTGGGCGCGGCGACCCTGGCGGTGGCCGCGCTGGCGCTGGGCCTGCTCCAGCCGATCCTCACGGCCCTGAAGATCCCCGGCGAGATCCGCGCCGAGATGGCCGCTTACCTGCGCATCATTTTTCTGGGTCTGGGGTTCGCCTTTGTGTACAACTACATGGCCGCGCTGCTGCGTTCCCTGGGCAATGCGGTGCTCCCGCTGCTCATGCTGGGCGGCGCGGCGCTGCTGAACGTCGCCCTGGACCTGTTTTTCGTGCTGGTCCTGGGGCTCGGGGTCCCGGGGACCGCCCTGGCCACCGTCCTTGCCCAGGGGGCGTCAGCGGCGGGCCTGAGCGTCTGCTGCCTGAAATGGGCCCCGCAGCTGCGCCCGCAGCGGCGGCACTGCCGTTTCCGGCGGGATATCGCACGGAGGATCGCCGGCTATTCCATCCTGACCTGCCTGCAGCAGTCGGTGATGAATTTCGGCATCCTTATGATCCAGGGGCTGGTAAACTCCTTCGGAGTCAATGTTATGGCGGCCTTCGCCGCGGCGGTGAAGATCGACGCCTTCGCCTACATGCCGGTCCAGGATTTCGGCAACGCCTTTTCCACCTTCATCGCCCAGAACTACGGCGCGGGGGAGACCGGCCGCATCCGCCGGGGCATCCGTTCCGGTACGGTCACCGCGCTGGCCTTCTGCGTTGTCAGCTCCGCCGTGGTGGCGGGGTTCGCCCCGGCCTTGATGGGGCTTTTCGTCCCGCCGGAGGAGACGGAGATCCTGGCCGTGGGCGTGGAGTATCTGCGCATCGAGGGCGTCTGCTACTGCGGTATCGGATGTCTGTTTCTGCTCTACGGGCTCTACCGGGCCATCGGGCGCCCCGGCCTGTCGCTGGTGCTCACCGTCATCTCCCTGGGTACCCGGGTGGTCCTGGCCTATGCCCTGGCCCCCCTCCCCGCCTTCGGCCTGAAGGCGATCTGGTGGGCCATCCCCATCGGCTGGGGCCTGGCCGATCTGACGGGCTTTCTGTGGTACCGGTTTGTGGTGCTGCGCAGGGGGATCTAGTCCGGCCGCGCCTGTGCGCCCCGGGAACGCCCCCTCACCCGCTCACGCCTGGGCGGTGCTCTCCAGATACTCGTCGTAGGTCATCTTCCGGTCGATCAGCTTGCCGTCACGGGTGAAGTCGAACACCCGGTTGGCCACGGTCTGGACCAGCTGATGGTCGTGGGAGGAGAAGAGCACATTGCACTTGACCGCCTCCAGGCCGTTGTTCAGCGCGGCGATGGACTCCAGATCCAGGTGGTTGGTGGGCTGATCCAGCAGCAGCACGTTGGCCCCGGAGAGCATCATGCGGGAGAGCATGCACCGCACCTTCTCTCCGCCGGAGAGGACCTTGACGGGCTTGTACACCTCATCCCCTGAGAACAGCATCCGGCCCAAAAAGCCCCGGAGATACGCCTCGTGGGGGTCGGAGGACCACTGGCGCAGCCATTCCACCAGATTGTCGTCGCAGTCCTTGAAAAACTCGGTGTTGTCCTTGGGGAAGTAGGAGAAGGTGGCGGTCTGGCCCCACTTGACGGTGCCCTCGTCGGGCTCCAGCTCGCCGGTGAGGATCTTGAACAGGGCGGTATGGGCGTTTTCGTTGTCCCCCACGAAGGCGATCTTGTCCCCGTGGCCCACGATGAAGCTCACCTTGTCCAGCACCTTCACCCCGTCGATGGTCTTGCTCACGTCGGTGACGAAGAGGATATCCTTCCCCACCTCCCGGTCGGGCGCGAACGCCACCCAGGGGTAGCGGCGGGAGGAGGCGGGGATCTCCTCCAGGCTGATCTTCTCCAGCAGCTTGCGCCGGGCTGTGGCCTGCTTGCTCTTGGACTTGTTGGCGGAAAAGCGGGAGATGAACTCCTTGAGCTCCTGGGCCTTCTCCTCGTTCTTCTTGTTCTGGTTCTTCATCAGGTTCTGCATCAGCTGGGAGGCATCGTACCAGAAGTCGTAGTTGCCCACGTACATCTTGATCTTGTTGTAGTCGATGTCCACGATGTGGGTGCAGATGGTATTGAGGAAGTGCCGGTCATGGCTGACCACGATGACGGTACCGGGAAAATCCAGCAGGAAATCCTCCAGCCAGTTCACCGCGTTGATGTCCAGGTTGTTGGTGGGCTCGTCCAGCAGCAGGATGTCGGGGCTGCCGAACAGCGCCTGGGCCAGCAGGACCTTCACCTTCAGGCGGGCGTCCAGGGTGGACATGTCATTGTAATGCAGCTCCACGCCGATGCCCAGCCCCTGCAGGATGCGGGACGCGTCGGATTCGGCCTCCCAGCCGCCCAGCTCGGCGAACTCCTCCTCCAGCAGGCAGGCCTGGATCCCGTCCTCCTCCGTCATCTCCTCTTTGGCGTAGAGCGCGTCTTTCTCCTTGCCGATCTCGTACAGACGCTGGTTGCCCATGATGACCGTATCCATCACGTTGTAGGCGTCGTAGGCGTTCTGGTCCTGTTTGAGGACCGACATGCGGGTTTTGGGCAGGATGGAGACCTCGCCGGAGGTGGGCTCCAGGTCGCCGGAGAGGATCTTCAGGAAGGTGGACTTGCCCGCGCCGTTGGCGCCGATGATGCCGTAGCAGTTGCCCTTGACGAACTGAAGGTCCACATGGGAAAAGAGGGGCTGTCCGCTGTATTGGAGGCCCAGGTCGGAAACAGTGATCATGTCTTACTCCTTATCGCAAACTGATAAAATCGAAATTTAGCCCAAATAGTATATCACAAAAGGGCGGTAAATCAAGCCAAACGGCCGAAATACCAGCCGGTGGCGCCGTTTTTCTTCACCAGCGCCCGGTCGGAGAGCCGCCGCACCACCGAAAGGCGGTCTCCCGCAGCGATCTGCGGACGGTAGTCGGTGGAGTCCTGACAACGGAGCACCCCCTGGTCCTCATAGAGGTAATCGGTGAGCACCTCCAGCACCCGGCCGCTCTCCAGATGGCGGCAGCGGGAGAGCTCCGCGCCCCGCTCCAGCACCTCCACCCGGTTGCGGCCCCAGCGGATGTTGACGGAGTCGCCGCCGGCCGTCTGTGGGTCCAGGGCCGTGGCCTTGGGCAGGCCGTCGTAGCTGTACCAGGAAAAGGCCCCGCCCGCCGTCCGGGGCAGCACCAGGGCGTTGAGCTGTCCGTCCAGCTTGAGCACGCAGCCCCCGTCGATGCTGGCGATGTGCCGCTCCCGCTCCAGCAGGGGGGCGGCCGAGGGGATGTGCGGATCGTAGAGGGTCACGGGCCAGTGCCCCACCACGCACCAGCGGCGGAAGGCGTGCCCCTGGGCGAGAAATTCGTCGTTTTTCATGCAGGACCAGGCCTCCAGCTCCTCCAGCCCCGTTTCTCCCGGCACGCCGCCGTGGACGAACAGGTAGTCCGGGGTCTCCAGGATGACGGGCATGGCCGAAAGGAAGGCCAGTTCCGGCGCAAAGTGCCGGCGCAGCACCGCGCGCAGGGCAGGCAGCTCTTCCTGCGCGCGCAGCGGGAACCCCGCGGCACGGCCCATCTGGCAGATCAGGCTGCGCTCGCCCCACACCTTCAGGTAGTGCCGGTAGAAGGCCGGTCCGATCTCTCCGTCGGCGCGGGTGAAATCCTCCACCAGATTGTCGCAGTTGCCCCGCAGGGCGTAGACCGTGCGCGTCCGGGCCAGCTCCATGACGTAGCGCAGGGTGGCCAGGCTGTCCGGTCCCTTTTCCACCAGATCCCCCACCAGCACCAGAATATCGTCTTCCCCGTAGCCCGCCTTGTCCAGCACGCCCCGCAGGAAGGGCAGGTTGCCGTGGACGTCGCTGATGGCCAGCACCCGGCGGTCTTGGGGGAAGTCGGTATGCACTACTGTCGCTTTTCGTTCCATGGGAGCACCTCGCAGTTGATGTGGGATTGGGCGTATCATTTCTATTTTATCACGTGCGGGGGAAAATGTCACCACGAACTGCCCGCAAAAAGGGCACGCAAAAAGGGGACGGGGCGATCCGATCCGGAAGGCCCCGTCCCGCTTTTAGAATCTGTATTCTTAGGCAGAACGAAGTGGCTGGGGGCGGGATTTTGCTGCCGGACAAGGCGATTGGTCGCCGCCATACTCTTTGTGTACGGCAAGCAAAAGCAACGCAGTATGGCGGGAAAAGACCCGGCCAGACGCTGCGGGAGGCTTATGGATACCGCTTCTTATTGCCGCACCCGGGCGGCAAAGGCCACCCAGCCGTTCTGCTCCCGCTTTTCCATGCACTCCAGTCCGCTGCGCTCCAGGGCGGCGGCCACCTCGCCGGAGCGGGTGTCGATGATGCCGGAGCACAGGAACACCCCGCCGGGGGCCAGGAAGCGATGGACCTGGGCGGAGAGGGGGATGATCACATCGGCGACGATATTGGCCAGCACCAGGGCGTAATCCCCGGTGGACAGCTCCTCCACCAGCGCCGGATCGGAGAGCACGTTGCCCGCGCGGACGGTGTAGCGGTCCCGCCCGATGCCGTTCATGGCGGCATTCTCATAGGCCACGTCCACCGCCTTGGGGTCGATATCCACCGCCGCCGCCCGGGACGCCCCCAGCACCAGGGCGGCGATGGACAGGATGCCGCTGCCGCAGCCCAGGTCCAGCACCGGCTTTCCCGGCGCCGCATACCGCTCCAGTCCCGCCAGGCACAGCTGGGTGGAGGCATGGCTGCCGGTCCCGAAGGTGAGGCCGGGGTTCAGATACAGCGCCGCCTTGCCCGGCGGCACCGGTTCGTCCCGCTCCCACTCGGGCACGATATACAGCCGCTCCCCCACGCTCATGGGCTTATAGTACTTCTGCCAGCTGTGGGCCCAGTCGTTCTCCCCCAGGCTGGCGGCGCGGTACGGCGTCTTGACGCCCTCCAGCCACTGCTCCAGCTGCCTGCGGCCATCCGCGTCGTCGGTGACATAGAGCTTGACCCGGCACACGCCCTTCATGCGCTCCAGCAGCGCGTCGTCCACGTAATCCCAATACGGACGGTTCTGCTCCAAAAACGACTTGAAGTCCGCTTCGTCTTCGATGGCCATCCCCGTCACACCATTGGCGGTGAGCCGGGCGCACAGTCCGTCCAGCTCCTCCCGGTTGGTATCCAGGACGACCTCCAGCCATTTGACCGCATCCATCAGCGGCGGCTCCCCAGGAAGAACAGGGCCACGGTGCCCGGGCCGGAGTGGGCGCCGATCACGGGCCCCACGTTGCCCAGCAGCACGGTCTTTACCCCCAGGCGGATCTTCACGTCGTCGGCCACCTTCTGGGCATCGGCTTCACAGTCCCCATGACTGATAAAGACGATCTGCTCCGCCGGGTCGAGCGCAGTTTCCGCCATATGGTCTACCAGCGCCTTCAGGGAGGCGCTGCGGCCCCGGGCCGTGCCCACCTTCACCAGGCGTCCCTCATCGTCCACGTGCATGACCGGCTTGATGGAGAGCATGGTGCCCAGTACGGCGGTGGCGGCGGATACCCGGCCGCCCCGCTTGAGAAAATGCAGATCATCCACCGTAAACCAGTGGCACAGGTGCAGCTTGTTGGCCTCCACCCAGTCCCGCACCGCCTCAATGCTCTCCCCCCGCGCCTTGTGCTGGGCCGCGTGCCAGAGCAGCAGGCCCTGGCCCAGGGAGGCGCACAGCGTATCCACCACGTACACCTTGCGCTCGGGGTACTTCTCTCCCAGCTCCTGTGCGGCGATTTGGGCGGAATGGCAGGTGGCCGACAGGGCCGAGGAAAAGGCCAGCACCAGCACGTCCTTGCCCGCCTGGAGCAGGGGTTCCATCTTCTCCGTAAAGTCGGAGATGTTCACGGCGGAGGTGGTCGCCATCTCGCCCTCCCGCAGCAGGCGGTAGAACGCCTTGGCGGACATCTCCCGGTTGTCGGGGTAGTTGAACAGGGTCTTCCCCTTGATGGTAAAGGACAGGGGAAGCACCTCCACCCCCATCTCCCGCATCAGCTTGTCGGTCAAGTCGGCCGAGGAATCGGTCAACAGCACGTAATCGCTCATCGCTTCAAATCCTCCCGTATTCATTCCGGACGCTCGTCCCGGTCTTTCTTCCTTCTGGTCTTTTCGGGCTTGACGGCGGGCGCGCTGGCATGCCGGCGCAGGATCTCCAGCACGCGCTCGCAGGCCAGCTTGTCGGCATAGCTGCGCAGGGCCAGGGCCAGGGCCAGCCGGGGCAGATCCTCCTCGTCGGTCCCCGCGTCCAGGCAGCCCGCCGTTACATCCAGGGCCCGGTCCAGCTCCTGCCGGAACAGCTCGTAGAGCCCTTCGGGCTCCCGCCCCTCCCGGGCGGCGGCCAGCAGGGCGCCCGCGTCCTTCACGGAGAGCACCTGCTTAAGGGCGCAGATCGCGGTCAGGTAAGCCAGATGGGTACGGGAGTACCGCTTCCCGTCGGCCCGGGGCAGGGCCCCGTCCTTGATATAATTGTTCACCATGGCGGAGGTAAGCGCCTCCCCCTCTCCGTAATGGATCAGCTGCCGGGGCATGTACGAGATGAGCTGGTCCATATACAGCCCGATATCCGGCAGGGCGTCCCACTCCGCGGGCCGCTCCTGCTCCAGCCGTTCCTGCAGGGTGCGGATCTCTTCCAAGACGCCGCCTCCTTTCTGGTTTCTAAAACCATATCACAAAATATTTGTGTTATTATACCACATCGGGAGCAGATAAGTAAAGCCAATCTCCACTTGAAACAGGCCGTTTTTAGTCACATAACAAGATTATGTGAGAAACGCGCCCCGATTCCGTTCTGCCAAAGCGCAAAGAAGGCCGCCTCCCAAGGGAGGCGGCCTCACAGCTTGCGAAAAAGGGGACCGCAGGGCGGCGCTCAGCCCGGAGATGACGACGGCTGCGCCGCTCTATAGACGCTTCATACCCCTTGCGGATGGCTTCTGCCAAGCGGGCGATAGCGATCCTCCTTCGCGCAGGCTGCGGCAGAAGGCCGTGTCACCGCATCGCCGGGGCGGCGCCCTCCCGGTCAAGAACAGCGGAGAGCAGCGCCTCGCCCGGCAGAGGGCGGGAAAAATAGTAGCCCTGGATCAGGTCGACGCCCCAGCGGGAGACCAGCCCCAGCTCCTTTGGGGTCTCCACCCCTTCGGCGATGACGGCGTAGCCCATGTTCTGCAGGGCGGCCACGATGCTCTGGTAAAAAGATGCGATCCTGTCGTCCTCACAGATGCCCACCAGCAGGGACTTGTCCAGCTTGATCTCGGAAAAGGGCAGCTTGAGCACGGTATTGAGGTTGGCGTAGCCTGCCCCGAAGTCGTCCAGGCACAGGCCGATCCCCGCCTCCACGAACTCCGCCGCGGCCTGGCTCAGGCTTTCGCTGTACTCGGTTGCCACGGTCTCGGTGATCTCAAATTGAAAATAGGAGGGCTTCAGTCCAAATTCCCGGATGATCCCGATCAGCCGTCCGGCGTGGCCGCTTTTCATCAGTTCGGTGGGGGACAGATTGATCTTCACATTCTGGATCTGCTCCATCAGTTCCCGATGTTCCTTCAGGAACCGGCACACCCGGCGCATTTGCAGCAGTCCCAGGCGGGCGATCTGGTCGCTTTTCTCCGCGATGCCGATGAACACCTCGGGCGCCACCGGCCCCAGCGTGGGGTGGCGCAGCCGGCTGAGGGCCTCCAGGGTGACATAGCCGCCCTTGCGCAGGGAATAGACCGGCTGATAGTACACCTCGAACCGGTCCTGCTCCAGGGCGGTCTCCAGGAAACTTTCGATCTCCTGGGTATAACGAAAGCCCTTCAGGGTCTCCTCGTCCCCCTGGATGAGGATGGTCTCGGGCGTTCTCTGTGCCAGGGCCGTCAGGTACTCCACATAGGCCAGCAGTGCGTCTCCGTCCCGCAGCGTCTGCGCGTCGATGACGCCGCAGAGGACTGCGGGCGAGTAGACCGGCTCGCCGTTGATCTGAACCGGGCCCGCAAAGCAGCGCTGGCTGCGCCTGCACACGCTTTCATACACGGCGATGGATTCCGTCATCACCAAAAACCGCTTGCCTGTGATGCGGAAGACCTGGCTCCGCTCGCCCGGCGCCTGCAGCATATGGGCCGTCTGGATCAGCAGCTGGTTGCCGAAGCCCGCCCCCAAAACCCGGTTGACCCGTTTGATCTGGCACAGCTCCACGGTGACAAGGTGAAACCGTTTCCCCTTTCCGATCTGGCTCTGGGCCAATTCCCGAAAATATTTGACGTCAAAGGCGCCGGTCAGGCTGTCGGTATAGCGGTAGGGATTGTTGAGGGTAAAAAACAGCACCGTGATGCTCAAGGCGATCCCGAAACCAGAGAGCAGCAGGTCATGGAACACGGCCTGGAGCGCCACACAGCCACCGCCGAGGAACAGCAGTTCCCAAATGGTGCGCATTTCCCGTCTTCCCAGCCGGCGGGCGCAGAGCATGCTGTTCCCTGCGATCAGCAGGATATAGGCGCCCGCAAAGACGTACATCCCCATATACAGCGGGCCCCGGAGATACCGTCCGGCCTCGTCCACGGTGAAGAGCACACCGCTCCAGTGGTTTCCCAGAATGATCAGGCCCATCAGCGCCGGCGGGAGCGCCCACAGCCGTTCCAGGCCGGGACGCCGGGATGCCGCCGGGCGCTCCAGCAGCGTCTGGATATAGCGCAGCAGCGTGTACGGCACCAGCACCTGAAGCAGGTACAGGATCACCAGGCAGAATTCGCTCACCCCGGCCAGGGCCGGCCGCGCCTGCATGATGAGGATGGAGCAGATGAGGTCAAAGCAGAGGTCCGCCATCCCAAACAGCAGAAAGCAGAAAAAAGTCCGGTTGTTGTCCAGATCCAGCCTGCGCTGCTCAACAAAGTGGTAAAGGATGATCAGCAGGAAGATCAGGCCCGCGATCAGAAAGTCCATATTATATGCCATACCGTACTATCCCCGCCCCTCTGCCGCCGCGGTCTCCGCCGGCTGCGCCGCCCGCGCCCGCTGCTGCTTTTTATGGCGGTACATCGCCTGATCCGCCTCATATTTCCAGTCGCTCATCCGCTTGACGCCCCGGTCCCCGTCCCGCAGGTAACTGACGCCCCGGGCGATGGACAGGGGATAGCGGCTGCCCTGGTTATAGTCCCGGATCGCCTGGTCCAGCCGTTCGTTCCAGATCCGCTCTTCCCCGTCCGGGTCGGGCAGGATCACGGCAAACTCGTCCCCGCCGATGCGGTAGCAGCGCCCCTGGGATCCGAAGGCCCGCTCGATACAGCGGGCTGCGCCGATGATCAGCTCGTCGCCCGCCCCGTGGCCGAAGTGGTCGTTGGTGTGCTTGAGTCCGTCCAGATCCAGGAAGACCAGCGCCACGTCCCGGTAGCGAACGCCCTCCGTCTCCAGCCGGGCCAAAAACGCGTCGAAGGCCCGCCGGTTCTCCAGCCCGGTCAGCCGGTCCTCCCGGGACAGGCGCTTGTAGACCAGCACCTCGGCCTTGAGGCGCAGGTTGGCCGCCATAGTGGTGATGAGGGACCCCAGCAGGCAAATGATGAACACCAGGATGCCGCATTCGAAAATGGAGCCGTAGTAGGGGATCTCCAGCGCCCAGTACAGCAGCAGGGCCAGCAGGCCGCTGGCGCCCAGCATAACGAAGGCCCTCAGCACCGCCAGGATCTCCCGATTGCGGCAGGCCCGATACTCCCGCAGCATCAGCACGCTCATCAGCCCGGTCCCGCCCGCCAGCAGCAGGTGGGTCACAAAAAGCATGTCGATCAAATCAATTCCCAGGAAATAGTTCAGCAGGCTCTGCACGATGGCGTTGAGATAAAATGCGCCGATGCATCCGTTCAGGCTGCGAAAGCGCTTCATCTCCCCGGTGTTGCGCACAAAATGCAGCATGGGGATCCCCAGCGTCATGAACGCATAAAAAGACAGATAGCACACCAGCGGCGATTGGCCGCTCAGCTCCTGGACCAGCGAGGAGTCCAGCGCACACCAGGCCCCGCAGAGCAGCAGAAAGCAGGCCACATCGCCGAAGCGCCGGTCCTGCATATGGACCTTGGCCAGGTAGAGGGCGATCACGGTGGCCGCCACGCTCATAAGGGCCATGGTAAATACGATCAGCAGGGTAAAGGCGTCTCCCGCGCAGTGCCGGCGGAAGACCGCGCTGCTGCTGCCCAGATAGACCTCCGCCAGGACAAAGCGGCCGTCCCCGGGATCTTCATAGCTCAGCACCAGCGGCTGCGCGCTCGTCTCCTCCGGCAGCACGGCGTTGCAGTCCAGCTTGGCCCGCATCTGCTTGTTGCGCGGAAACGCCGTATCGTCATAGGCGTAGAGCACCTCGTCCCCCAGCGCGATCTGCAGCCGGTAGACCGCCCCCCGGGTGGTCAGGGTCGCGCCCTGGTCGGCATCGGTCAGGCTGTCGTTGTACAGTACCAGGTCTCCCCCGCCCTCCAGCACGACCGTCCCCGGCACCTGCACCGCAAAGCGCCGTCCGTCCTCCAGCCGGTACCAGCCTGCCGAAAGCTCCCGTACGTCTTCCAGGGCCCTGTCCGTCTTCTGCCGGACGATCCCGCTCAGGGAGAGCCCAACCGTCAGCAAAACGCCCAGCACCAGCAGGCACTCCCAGCCCCGTCTGTTCAAACGTCCCGTTTTCCTCACCTCTCTGCCGTCCGCGCCAAATGCAAAGCCCTGCCAGGGTATGGCAGGGCTAAACTGAAATCGTGCAGCTGGCTGCCATCATCCATACAGGCCCTTTAGCTTTGCGTCGCCGCCTTTCGGCGGGTTTGCCACCGTATTTTGTTCGTTTTTATTGTAACTCCTGTTTCGGCCCGCTGTCAATCCGTTCGTTTCGCGAAAGATCCGCCCCGGCATTCTGTCCCCGCGCGGCGCGCCACGCCTCAAACGCCGGAACGGGAAGCGGCTTTGCATAAATGCAGCCCTGGATCAGCTCGCAGCCCACCGCCCGCAGGAATGCAAGCTGTTCCGGCGTCTCGATCCCCTCGGCCACCGTAAGCGCGCCGAGCGTTCGGGAGCGCTCCATGACCGATGCGGCGACATCCCTTAGCCGCGCCCCCTTTCCCCGGCCCCATACATATCGTGCTGCGTCAGGGAAGAATAGTGGCTGTTGATGGTGCTGAGAGCGTCATACAGGGCCACCAGCAGATAGTTCTTGATGTTGCGGACATAGGCGGCTCTTTCGCTTTTGTGACAGTTTAATTCTACTACAGGATACTGCAAATATCCACTGTTCTGTGTATCGTTCCGCAGACGCAGCAAGGCGCCCCGGTCCCTTGTGTGAACCGGGGCGCCTGACGCGGCGGAATTCTTTTAACTTCTGGGGTTCTTGATGGCGGCCTGCGCGGCGGCCAGCCGGGCGATGGGCACGCGGTAGGGGGAGCAGGACACATAGTCCAGGCCCACCTTGTGGCAGAACTCCACGCTGGTGGGGTCGCCGCCGTGCTCGCCGCAGATACCCAGATGGATGTTCGGACGGGTCTCGCGGCCCAGCTTGGCGGCCATGGCCACCAGTTTGCCCACGCCCTTCTGATCCAGGTGGGCAAAGGGGTCGGACTCATAGATCTTCTTATCGTAGTAGTAGGAGAGGAATTTGCCCGCGTCGTCGCGGCTGAAGCCGAAGGTCATCTGGGTCAGGTCGTTGGTCCCGAAGGAGAAGAACTCGGCCTCCTTGGCGATCTCGTCGGCGGTCAGGGCGGCGCGGGGGATCTCGATCATGGTGCCGACCTCATACTTCATGTCGCTGCCGGCGGCCTTGAGGAGCGCGTTGGCGGTGGCCACCACCACGTCCTTGACGTACTTGAGCTCCTTGACCTCGCCCACCAGGGGGATCATGATCTCGGGGACCATCTTCCAGTCGGGGTGCTTCTTCTGCACGTTAATGGCGGCGTTGATGACGGCGGTGGTCTGCATTTCGGCGATCTCCGGGTAGGAGACGGCCAGACGGCAGCCACGGTGGCCCATCATGGGGTTGAACTCATGCAGCGAGGCAATGACGTTGCGGAGCTTCTCCACCGAGATGCCCATCTCCTTGGCGATCTCCTGGATGTCCTCCTCCTTGGTGGGGAGGAACTCATGCAGCGGGGGGTCCAGGAAGCGGATGACCACGGGCTGGCCCTCCATGGCCTCGTAGATGCCCTCAAAGTCGCCCTGCTGATAGGGCATGATCTTAGCCAGGGCCTTCTTGCGGTCGTCCACGTTGTCGGCCACGATCATCTCGCGGATCGCCTTGATGCGCTCGCCCTCGAAGAACATATGCTCGGTGCGGCACAGGCCGATGCCCTGGGCGCCGAAGGCATAGCCCTGGGCGGCGTCGCGGGGGTTATCGGCGTTTGTGTACACCATAAGCTGGCGGTACTGGTCGGCCCAGCCCATAAAGCGCCCGAAGGGGCCGGTGGAGGGGTCGGCGGGCACGGTGGGCACGGCCTCGCCGTAGATGTTGCCCGTGGAACCGTCGATGGAGATCCAGTCGCCCTCCCGATAGGTCTTACCGGCCAGCGTAAAGCACTTGTTGTCATAGTCCACCACGATCTCGCCGCAGCCGGACACGCAGCAGGTGCCCATGCCGCGGGCCACCACGGCGGCGTGGGAGGTCATGCCGCCCCGGACGGTCAGGATGCCCTGGGCCACCTGCATGCCCTCGATGTCCTCGGGGGAGGTCTCCAGGCGGACCAGGATGACCTTCTCGCCCCGCTCGTGCCACTGCTTGGCCTCCTCGGCGGTGAAGACCACCTTGCCGCAGGCGGCGCCGGGGGAAGCGGCCAGACCCTTGCCGACGATCTCGGCCTTCTTCAGGGCCGCGGCGTCAAACTGAGGATGGAGCAGGGAGTCCAGCTGCTTGGGCTCCACCCGCAGCACAGCCTCCTTCTCGCTGATCATCCCCTCGTCCACCAGGTCCACGGCCACCTTCAGGGCGGCGGCGGCGGTACGCTTGCCGTTGCGGGTCTGGAGCATGTAGAGCTTTCCGTTCTCGATGGTGAACTCCATGTCCTGCATATCCTTATAGTGCTGCTCCAGCTTATTGGCGATCTCGGCAAACTGCTCATATACCGCGGGCATCTCCTCATGAAGCTTGGAGATGGGGGAGGGGGTACGCACGCCGGCCACCACATCCTCGCCCTGGGCGTTGATGAGGTACTCGCCGAACAGGGCCTTTTCACCGGTCGCCGGGTTGCGGGTAAACGCCACGCCGGTGCCGGAGTTGTCCCCGGAATTGCCGAAGACCATGGACTGCACATTGACGGCGGTGCCCCAGTCGTAGGGGATCTCGTTCATGCGGCGATACACGTTGGCGCGGGGGTTGTCCCAGGAGCGGAACACGGCCTTGACCGCCTCCATCAGCTGCACCTTGGGGTCCTGGGGGAAGGCCTCGCCCTTCTCGTTCTGATAGAACTGCTTGAACAGGCGCACCAGCTCTTTCATATCGTCGGTGTCCAGTTCCACATCCTGCTTGACGCCCTTCTTCTCCTTCAGCGCGTCGATGATCTCTTCAAAGCGTTTCTTGGACAGCTCCATGACCACGTCGGAGAACATCTGGATAAACCGGCGATAGGAGTCGTAGGCAAAGCGGGGGTTGTTGGTAAACTTGGCCAGGCCCTCCACCACCGTGTCGTTCAGGCCCAGGTTGAGGATCGTGTCCATCATGCCGGGCATGGAAGCCCGGGCGCCGGAGCGGACCGAGACCAGCAGAGGATTGACGGGATCGGCAAATTTCTTGCCGCAGATCTCCTCCATCTTGCCCAGGTACTCATAGATCTGGGTCTGGATGTCCTCATTGATCTGGCGGCCATCCGTATAATACTGGGTGCATGCCTCGGTGGTCACAGTGAAGCCCTGGGGTACCGGCATGCCCAGATTGGTCATCTCAGCCAGGTTGGCGCCCTTGCCGCCCAGCAGTTCCCGCATGGAGCCGTTGCCTTCAGAGAACAGGTACACGTACTTATGCGCGTTGGCCATAGTCACATTCCTCCTAAGATAGTCGTTACGGGCATTATTATATCATTTGCATCATAAATTGCAATACAAAACCATCCGATTTTGTCCATAATCCACTCCTTGTTTTCCATTTCCCCCTGCCATATGATCTGTTTTCCCGAAAGGGCGGCCGCGGTGTGCATTTACACGGGGAAAGCGGGCGCCGGCAGGGCGAGGCTCCGCACAGTTCCGCCGACGGCCTGCTTCCGCCGCGCCTCCCTGTTCCATTGGCCGGCCTCCTCTCCGCCCGCAACCCCCTTTCGTCAGGCAAGCTGCTGCACACAGGCAAAAAATCTTTGCCTTTTGGCCCATAAGGCGCTACAATCGGAGCAGTACACAGAGGAGGCAATGGCATGACGGATCTGCTCATGAAATGCATCGCCCGCATCCGGAGCGACTTTCCCACCAAATTCGGAGTCCCCCGGCAGAGCGGCCTGGTGGACGCGCTGGAGGCTCTGGTGGTCTTTGAACCGGAATTCCGCAACCCGGATGCGCTGCGGGGACTGGACGGCTTTTCCCACATCTGGCTGATCTGGCAATTTTCCCAGGCGGTGCGGAAGACCTGGTCCCCGACGGTCCGTCCGCCCCGGCTGGGCGGTAATGCGCGGCTGGGGGTCTTCGCCACCCGCTCTCCCTTCCGCCCCAATCCCATCGGGCTCTCCTGCGTGCGGCTGCTTGGAGTGGAGGAGCAGCCCGGGCTGGGGCCTGTGCTGCGGGTGGCGGGCGCCGATCTGGTGGACGGCACGCCTATTTTCGATATCAAGCCTTATCTGCCCTATTCCGATATCCGGCCCGAGGCCACCGCCGGCTTTGCCCCCGGCGCGGACACGGTTTTGGAGGTCGTCTTTCCGCCCGGCCTGCTGGAGCGGGTGCCCCCGGAAAAGCGGGCGGCCCTGACGGGCGTGCTCTCCTGCGACCCCCGCCCGGCCTATCAAAAGGATCCGGACCGGGTCTACGGCTTGGATTTTGCGGGCTTAAACGTTCGTTTTTCTGTGTGCGGCCAGCTTCTTACCGTTCTGGATGTGCGTCCGCTGCCCGCGCATTGAGTCAATGCAGCCGGGCTTTTCCAGGCGGGGCTGCCGGCCCCGGATGTAAGTTCCCCTTGGGGCGCGGCCGGCGTGCGCCCTCCAAAAAGGCGGATACGACTCAAGTCGTATCCGCCTTTTTGGCTCCAGCGGCCACCGGCACCTCCGGCAGGACCGGGGCCCCGGCGATCCCGGCGCCCGGAAGGTCTTGGTATAATCATGTGCAACACGCAGCGCCGGCGGCCGGCATTCGGGCGCACGCGCCCCCTGCATTGGCACGAAGGGGGAAACCGGTCGCGATCACCATGCGCCAACATAGCCCAGTGTCACGGCGCTGCTGGCCGCGCCGGCGGCCATGCAGGCCGGGATGTCCTTTCCCCGCAGATATTCCATCACGAACCCGGCGATGTAGCTGTCCCCCGCCCCCATGGTGTCTTTCACCACGCAGGGCAGGACGCCCTGTGTATGGAACGCCGCGCCGTCAAAGGCCACGCTGCCCTTTTCTCCCCGGGTCGCCACGACCACCCGGGGGCCCAGCGCCGCCACCGCCGTCAGACGCTCCTTCAGGCGCTCCAAATCGCTGGCGTCGTCGGAGAAAAAGGCCAGTGTGGTATGGGGAAGGGCGATTTGGGCGGCCTCGTCCTCCGGCCGCTCGGCGCAGTCGAAGGCGACCGGCACCCCCCGGGCCGCGATCTGGGCCAGGCTCTTTTCCACCCGCCCCCACAGCCCGGACACCACCAGGTCATGGGAGCAGAGGAACTCCACATCGCCGGGCGCGAGGACGAACTGCGCCATCACGCCCTCGTCGTAGTCGCCGAACACCCGCTCGCCGTCGATGAGACAGACGTGGCTGAGCGCGGTGGCTCCGGGCAGGCGCTTCACCCGGCGCACATCCACGCCCTTTTCCTCCAGCGCCCGGAGGATCAGCCCGCCGTATTCGTCGCTCCCCACCGCGCCGAGATAGGCGGACTGTCCGCCCATACGGCGGACGTAGACCGCCACGTTGACCGGGTTCCCGCCGGGAAACGCCTCGCCGGTGTTGTCGTAATAATCCACGCAGTTATCGCCTACGCAGGCAATCTTCATACCATCAGCTCCTTTGCCCGCTCCAGCGCCAGCCGCGCATACCGGGAGGGGGCGTCAATATAGTGGGTTACCAGCTCCAGGGTGGCGGCGCCGTCATAGCCCGCCGCGCGGATGTCCCGCAGCACCCGGCCCAGCGGCATCACGCCCTCGCCGGGCACCAGATGGGTCTCGCTGACCCCATCGGAATCCACCAGGTGGAGATGCCGCATCCGGCTCCCCAGGCGGCGGGGATAGTCCGCCGGGTCCTCGCCCTGCACAAAAGGCGCCGCCGCATCGCACATGCCGAACAGGGCGGGATGGTCCAGGCGCTCCAGCAGGGCGGCATAGGAGTCCAGGTCGGTGCACACGTCCGACTCGCAGGGGGTCAGGTTCTCCACCACCAGGGCGTGGCCCAGGCGCTGTGCCGCGTCTGCCAGGCGGAGCAGGCTGCGCTCCAGGCGCCGCGTCCTCTCCTGGGGCGGGAGGCCGCCGCTGTGTCCCATGGAGACGAGCGTGTACTCCGCTCCGACGGCGGCTCCGGCCCGGATGGCGGCCTCCAGGTACTCCATGCTGTCCTCCCACTGCCGCGGGCTGCCCAGCATATAGTTGTAGGGGTAGGCGTTGTGCTCCGGGGTATAGACCTTCACCGGCACCCCAAAGCGCCGGATCAGCGCCCGGACCTCCGCTCCATCGCCAGAAAGCAGATCCGGGGCAAACCCGTGGGGCCGCCCGCCCCAGAGCTCAATATAATCATATCCGAAACGGACGGCGTCTGCAAACGCATCTTCCAGCGCGGCGCGCTGATATCCACAGGTAAACAGTCCGAATTTCATGTCTCCTCCGCAACGGGCGCGGGGCGGAGGAGAGTCCTCCGCCCCGCGCGGTCAGCATCAATATTCCATCTGGCGGTAATAGCGCCGCAGCTTCATATCGTGGCCGGACAGCGCCTCCAAATGGGCGTCGATACGGTTGGTCACCGCGTGCATCAGCAGGTGGCTGAGGCTGCCGCGGTACTCCGGGTCGATGCCCTCCAGGGGGTAATCCGCCGTGTCGATCACGCAGAAATTGCCGCAGACCTTGGGCAGGAAGTGGGCCACCCGCAGGGCCAGCTCACGCTGGGAGTCCTCTCCAACAAACACGGTCACCGGGGTATCCCGGTCCACGATCTCCAGCATCCCGTGGAAGAACTCCGCGGCGTGAATGGACTTGGTGCGGATCCAGTGCATTTCCTCCCAGTAACACATGGCATAGGAGTAGGTGGCGCCGTAAAGGGTGCCCGCGCCCACGAAATAGTGGAGCTTGTCGTTCATGTGCGCCTTGGCGAAGGAGCGGCCAAACTCGTCGGCGGCCTTTTCCGCCGCGGCCAGCCCCTCCGGCAGACAGGCGTCCAGCTGGGCGTAGTAGCGGTCGTAGTCTTTGAACTCGCCCCGGAGGAACATGAACCGGTCCGCCGTCATGAAGAATTTCAGCTGCTCGTTGTGGGGGAAGCTGATGCACCAGTCCACCGCCCGGGCCAGGGGGGAGTCCTCCTTGTCGATGAACCCCAGCACCCGGGCGCCGGCGGCGTGGAGCTTTTCCACCGCCGCGCACATCTCCTCCGTAGTGCCCGTCACCGACGAGATGACCACGAAGGTCCGCTCCCCCACCCGCCGGTCGCCGGTGGTGTTGTACTCGGCGGCGTTGAGGGCAAACACCTCCATGGCGCTGCGCTCCTTCATGTGTACCGTGGTCTGAAGGCAGCTGGCCCACGTCCCGCCGATGCCCAGCCAGCACAGATTGCCGCACTGACCGGCCGCCGCGTCCACGATCGCCTCGATCTGTCCTCTCAGCGCCAGGGCGCCGCGGACATTGTCCAGATACGTCTCTTCCTCAAATTTTACCATGAATACTTCTCTCCTCTTTGCCGAGGGCTTTTGTTATATCAGCCTTCGCGCGGATTGATCATTCGCCGACCTTCAGCATCTGATAGTACTGGTCATAGATGGCCAGCGCGTCGCCCACGTCCTTTTGGAAGAAGATGTTGGTCTTATAGTCGAAATCAAAGGCGGGGTCGTTGCGGTACGCGTCGCTGGCGGCGGCCACGGCGGCGTCGTTGGGGCAGGAATAGGGGAAGTCCACCAGGTTGGCGGCCATGACCTCGGGCTCGCAGATGTAATTGAGGAACTTATGGGCCAGGTCGGTATGCTTGGCGCCCTTGGGTACTACAAACAGGTCAAAGCCAAGCTGTACCGGGTCGCTGGTAAAGGGGGCGATGGTCAGGGTGTTGTTCTCGCCCAGCTCGTTCATGGCCCAGGAGGCATTTCCGTCATAGGTCAGCATACAGGAGATGGTGCCGTTTACGATGTTTTCCTGGGTGGCGCCATAGGCGACCACGTTTTCGTTGAACTTGGTCAGCCACTCATAGGCCTCTTTGATCTCGCTCTCATTGGTGGAGTTGGGATCGTAGCCCAGTGCGATCAGAGCCATGGGGAACAGGTTGCGCGCACCGTCAATGCTGCCGATCTGGCCGGCCATCTCCGGCCGGATCAGGTCGTTGTAGCAGGTGATGTCGATGGGGCAGCGCTCGGTATCGTAGACGATATAGATATAATTCATGAGATAGGGCACGCAGTAGTCCCGGTTGTCGCCAAACCAATAGGCCTCGTTGATATTGGCGTCGGCGTTGGGAATCTGCTCATGGTCCAGCTGTTCCAGATAGCCGCCCTTGATGAGGGACTCCATGTAGGCGTCGCAGGTCATGATCAGGTCATAGCTGTCGCCGGCGCCGGCGGTCAGTTTGGTGATGGAGTCGGCGTTGTCGGACATATAGCTTAGGTTGACGGTGCAGTTGTTGGCCTTCTCAAAGTCGGAGATCAGGGTCTCGGAGATGTAGTCGCCCCACATGAAGATGTTCAGCTCACTGCTGGCGGCGGACGGTTCGTTTCCGCTGCCGGTGGGCTTGGGGTCTCCTCCGCCGCAGGCACACAGGGATAGCGCAAGCGTGAGCGCCAGGATCAGAGTCAGTGCTTTTTTCATTTTGTTGTTCCCTCCTACAAATAATCACATATCTTCCGCCGCCGGCCGGACCGGTCAAGCGGCGTGCGCGGATGAGCGTTTGGCTTCCGCCTCTGCGGCAAGCCGGTTTTCCCGTTTTTTCAGGTACCGCTGCACGCCGTTCAGCGCCAGCATCCCCGCCACCATCAGGGCCACCATCACGGTGGTCAGCGCATTGACGTCGGGAGTGATTCCGGTACGGTTCAGCGACAGGATGAGCACCGGAAGAGTGGACTGAGACGGCCCGGCCAGCATATTGGACATGACCACGTCGTCGATGGACAGGGTAAACGCCAGGAAGGCGGAGGAAAGGATACCGGGCATAATGCTGGGCACCGTGACCCTCCAGAACGTCTGGAACCGGTTGGCCCCCAGATCCATGGACGCCTCCTGCAGCGTCTCGCTGTCGCCGGTGATGCGCCCCTTGATGGTGACCACGGCGTAGGGGATGCAGAAGGTGCAGTGGCCGATGAGGATGGTGCCCATGCCCAGACGGATGCCCACCGTCATAAAAATGATCAGCATCGCCACCGCCAGCACGATCTCGGGCACGATAATGGGCACATAGATCATCATGTTGATAAAG
>NZ_JALFGV010000068.1:0-19367 GCF_022777125.1 Lawsonibacter sp. | reverse complement strand
TCCACCAGCCACAGCTTGCTCCCCAGGCTCTTAGGGTCAATGATGAGGTCAGTGATTTTCATAGCAATTTCCTCCATGATATTGTGGGCGGAAGCTGGCCTGTCCGCCGCCCTGGTGATAAGGTCACAAGTCCTTGTGTGGCCTTATCATACCGCAGAAAATCCCTTGAAAATTTCACTAGTGAAATTCAGACAAAAAAATTACCGCCGTCCCACTTGCTGCCTGGGACGGCGGTTTTCTGTCATTCTTCAAAATTGCTTCCCAATAAGGGAAGTCCCTGTTCGGCCAGTTCACAGTTTACCAGGAACACACACCCGTCACGCCGCTTTAACGCCTTGTCAATCTCGTACAGTTCGGGCCATGCGAGATACCGCAGGTTATCCCGTTCTGCCGTTGTCTTTCTAAGGCCAAGGGCTAACTGGTTAATGTCCTGTTCTGTCAGCCGTACTTTTCCACTCCGCAAAATCCGGCTCAATCTGGCCTCCGACATACCGCTTGCGGTTGCCAGTTCCTTTTGTGTCATGCCGAGTTTTTGGAGGTCTGCCTGGATCTGCCTTGCCAGGGCAGATTGTTCGTTCCTTTTATAACCGGGGCTTTGCTTCGGCTTCCTGTAAGCCAAAGCGGTTTCCCCTGGTTATAAATTGCCTATGTGGGCCTATTGCCGGAGGTGGTCTGCTGATTGTGTGCGTTCAGCTTGCTATGGTGAAAGATAGAATGTGCCATAGCGGCCACCTCCTCCCGTGAAACGCTGTTGGTGAATAATTACATTATCCACCTCCGGCGCAAAGCCCGTTCACGAAAGAAATTCATTGGCGCAGTTTTGGACTACGCTGGGTCGTTGTTCCCGCAGGGTATCGGGTTGGCAAGTGCAGCAAACTTTCCCGCCTGCATGTGGGATTGTCTGGGCGTTTCCGCCCTCCGCATGGTTTTTCATGCCGTCCATAGGACGGCTTCCGCTTTGTTTGCCGCTGAAAGCGGCGCTCTAATAAGTGGGATTTCCTTCTAACTAACAATGTTTTTCAACCGGTACTTTTTGATAAGACAATAACAAGATACTATAAGCAACCAGAAAAATCAACTATATATCGATATATATTTTATTGATGCACTATATTTTGTATCTCCGGCAATCAACAGTAGGGGATGTGACATTCGCGACTAGGATTGTGGTAAAGCCAAGGAACGTATAATTTTGAGACAAGTTTTTTCTGAACGGGAATTTACTCCGTCACAATAATTAAGATCTTAAAAGTTTTTGAATCTACATCATTGCTAAAAGTAACTGCTGTAACGCCTTCTTGCCAAGGCTCAATAGTCATTTTCGTCGAGGTCGTCCAGGAGTCATTATCAAAGTTAACCCATGCCGAATATCCGGAATAATCAGTAGAAACCGTACCGCCATTAGTCCAGTTTGCCGTAAGCGTAAACTTCCGGTTTGTCTCATTTTTATCTACAACGATTACACTTTCACTGGCTTTGAAGTTGCTGGCAGCATAGCCTATATTCCCCGTGCTGAGTTCTTTGCAAATTGTATCGAAATACCCGCCCTTTTCCTCAAGATCAGCTATTTGGCTCTTTTGAGAAGAAATGGTACTTTTCTGCGTTGAAACCTCTTTCTCTAGTTCCTCAATCTGTGTCGTCTGCGCTGAAACTGTTTCACTAGCTTCTTGGCCTTGTAGATACTGCATTACATTTAGGCCAATAGATCCAATAAGTAGCACAGAAAGGAGAACGATGGGGACTGTCTTTTTGCCATTGAAATACTGTTTACCGCAGCCGCTACATTTCTTCGTATTGGGATCAATGGCAGAACCACATTTCTTGCAAAAATTGTGCTTTTCATTACTATTCGGAACCATGGTCTTTTCAGCTATCGGAGCGGTAACAGGGGCAACTGGTTCCTCTGCTGGCACAGGTTCTTCATGAGAAGTCTGTGGTGCGCTAAAATACTCGTCATGAAGTGCACCCATGAATTGCGTGTACGATTGTTTGAAATTGATACGAACTCCCTTGTCGTATTCTCTCTGGTTCTGCTCACACTCTTCCAAATAAGCATTTTTTAACTCCTCGGTCCCAAGCAGTTCTTCGAAGAAACGCTTTTCTTCAGGATCAGTGCTTATATAAGAACGGTATGCCCGGCTCATAAGCGATTCTTCCTGAACGACTTCAGGCTGGGGCTCTGTGGGGGCAGTTTCAGATACCGTTTCAGATGCCGACTCTACAGGAGGGAGAGTCTCCGCAGGCGTAGTAACTGTTTCCGAGGCGAGTTGAGGTTCAAGATGAGCACCACAATACTGGCAAAACTCGCTATCTTCAGGAATGGAATAACCACATTTTTGACATTTCATATGTATCAATCCTTTATGACTGCAGTGCCGCACTTGCTGCAAAACTCACTGCCAACTATTAATTCAAACCCACATTTTCTACAATACCTAATCTGCGGAGGATTATTAATCGTCATATCCGGAACAATAGGCTGATATTGAATTGTCTGTTGCTCCGAAATAGGTTCATATACTTGGACTATAGGCGCAGATCCTTCGTAAGACTGTTGTTCTGAGGGAGCACCGTAAACATTGATTCCGGGGTCACCACGCTTTAGATAGAGATAAAGCACATAAAATGATACTAAAGGAACATTAAATAAGAGCCACCAAGTTCCTGCTTTGTTAACATCATGTAGTCTGCGAATCTGAACGCATGCAGCTGGGCAAATAGAAATCAAGAGATAAGCAATGGTCATATATCCGTAATCGAGGGGTATAGAGGTAGAGTAAAATCCGAATAATCCGTCCAAAAAGGCTAAAATAAAAATCACCAAGAAATGAAACAGAAAGAATAACCAAAGTTCTTTTCGAGTTGCGCGTCCGCTGCTATTACAATAATTTTTGAACGCTTTGATGTAGTATTGCATCATCTGCCCTCCTCAGTAAAAAGCTTTGCCCCGCATTTATGGCAAAATTGACTTCCATAATTAACTTTAGCCCCGCATTTATGACAAAATATAACCGATGAATCATCTGCTGAATCAGTTGCCCTATGAATGGCTTCCTGGATATTACCGGATAGAAATGTTTCATTCTGATTATCTTCCTCATTATGAGCCGAATCTGTTATATGAACAGAGCCTTCAATGCTTCCTTTTCCAGATCTCCGTTTTTGAACTGCAAAAACACAAATTATTGCCAAAACAATCAACACGAGAATAAAAACGATACCAATAGTTCTTCTTTGAACGAGCATTTCATCTGCAATAACTGGATATTTTGCGCTGCTAATAAGATTTATAAAATCATCAAAATAAGGACTGTCCTTTGTTCCGTTGAATTGAAACATATACATATATCCATTTTCGCATCTGAGCAAGTACACCATCGGTACAGAAATAGGTATGCCATAGGAGGTGTCTGTTTTTATTACTTCCGCCGTGTAGTATTCTTTGTCCCCATAGGTAACCATCAATACATCTTTTTCTTTACAGCCATACATTTCTGCAATATCTGCTTTAGTAAAAATATCATTTCCGATTACATCTCTGGTCAAAAGGAGTTGCTCAGTTGCAGATAACTCTGCCTTGAAGTCTTCTAATTCATATACATCTTGACTTGAGAAAATAATGCACAGGCCCTCCTCCAAATTCGAGGTGAATTTTGCATCGATGTACTCGCGATTTTCATTCATCGAGGATTCGATCCAGTTTGCCGGAACAGTGAAAGTCATCCCGCTGTCTTTGTCGGTATATGTAAAAGCTTTGGTTTGAGCAGGAGGAGCGCTAAATTGAGGTTCAGTATCAAAACGGATAGTATCCACGATTTCTTGAATAATCGCTTCCCGACTTGAATCTATTTCCCCTGAATATGACTGCAGTGTGATGTTAATTGCCTTTCCATTGTAGACTGTGTGGTACTGCAACCCATATGCGGTATCTCCGTTATTTGGCTGGGAGATGTAAATTTTAGCAAATTTTGCTTGGCTGTGCTGATAAAGGTCTGAGCGAATAAAGGTGATTCCCATACTGGCATATTCTGTTTCCAACGCCGATACGAAACCATTAAGTGTTGTATCACTGAACTGGTTATAATCCTCAAACGGGCTATCTACCATTGTCACGATGATCTCATAATTGACATCCTCATCCCAAGCATTCAAATAGATGCTTCGCTCCAGCATCAAGGAAGACATTCCATCTTTTGTTAAACCATAAGCACTCAAATTGGTGTCATTTGCCTTGATGTCGCGGGTAAAAACAACATGATTGGACGGAAGCTCAATGCTCATACCAAGCTCGTCCAACTCATAGGTGGTGTTTGCTGCGAAAGCTTGCGAAGGCAATAGGCAGAAAACCAAACAGAACGACAACAAAACTTTGAAAATTCGGCTCATACAATAATCCTCATTTCTAACAGTTACCGTTAAAATGCTAATATTTACTGACAAAATAATACAACACTTTTTCTGAAACGACAAGTATCACCATACTGAACGGGAAGGATAAATAGTGTATTCTGGCAGGCTGTAAAAATGCCCCAACTAAGAATGCTTACTCAGCCAAATTGATGACGGTCAACCCGGATCTGCAGGCATAATTCCACGTGTATTTTGTGCCTCCACTGGTTTTCTGCAGAAAGGCAACGCAGATGCCGCTATGGTCAACCAAATGACGGTTCCTTTTTTGCATGCAGTCCGGGCTGTAGTCTTTGGAGGTATACACAACTTTATCAGCCGCATGCTTGATCTCCTCATAGATTCTGATATCATCCTCCTTCCATCCTCTAGTCTGTGAATAACAGGGGAGGACAAGGATCAACTTAATATGAGGATATTACTGCTTCAGCTTAAGGACTGATAAGCTGGCCAATGTATCGAAACCCAAGGCACCGCCTGAGCCATAATAGATTACACCAGACTCTATGAGGCGGATTAGCGTTTGTTCCAGTCGTTGTTCAATAAGTCCACGATTTGCAGGACTAAGATCCCTATGACCTGTAAAACAGCAGGTTTTGGCCCTCATATTTCTACACCTCCAAATTTCAGAGTTATAACAACTCTATAATAACTCCGTTTTGGTTTGAAGGCAATCCGCAAGTCTAAAATAAAGTTGTTACAACTCTATTTTGGAGGGGTTCTCATGGAGAATAAAGCAAACGAGAAGCATTTTGGCCTGCGTGTCGATGGCAACATCCTTGCAAAATTCCGCTATGTATGCGGCTTCCACGGCCGTTCTGCGAATGCCCAGATCATTCAGCTTATGTTAAAGTTCATTGCTGACTATGAAGCGGAGCATGGCAAAATTGAGCTAGAAAAATAATTTCATTTATGCTTTGTTTTTATCTGTACCGAGGGGCAAGTATGCGGCTTGATCCTCGGCACATTATTCTATTAGCGGTAGCTCATAGGTTCATTGATGGCAAGAAAAAAACGCCGCTGTCTGCGATTTGCAGACAGCGGCGTTCATACATATCAGGCGCTTTTCCTTTGCAATTGTCGTAAGTTTATCGTAAATCCACGGCTGCACCTCCGGCAATTGCTTTCATCCCAATGGATTCAGGCGATTGCTTAGTACATGCCGCCCATGTCGGGGGCAGCGGGTGCGGCGGGCGCGGGGGGCTGGGGCTTATCGGCGACGAGAGCCTCGGTGGTCAGCAGGGTGGCGGAGATGGACGCGGCGTTCTCCAGGGCGGAACGGGTCACCTTGGTGGGATCCACGATACCGGCGGAAATCATGTCCACATAAACCTCATTATAGGCGTCGAAGCCGTAGCCCGTCTTGCCGGACTCGCGGATCTTCTCCAGCACCACGGAGCCGTCGATGCCGGCGTTGGTGGCGATCTGCTTCACAGGCTCAGTCAGGGCCTTGGCAATGATGCGCACGCCGGTCTTCTCGTCGCCCTCGACCTCGCTCACCAGCTTCTCGACCGCGGCAACGGCGTTGACGTAGGCGGTGCCGCCGCCGGCCACGATGCCCTCTTCCACGGCGGCGCGGGTGGCGTTCAGCGCGTCCTCGATGCGCAGCTTCTTCTCCTTCATCTCCACCTCGGTGGCGGCGCCGACGCGGATGATGGCCACGCCGCCGGCCATCTTGGCCAGGCGCTCCTGCAGCTTCTCCTTGTCGTAATCGGAGGTGGTGGTCTCAATCTGATTCTTGATCTGGTTGACGCGGCCCTTGATGGCATCGGCGCTGCCGGCGCCGTCCACAATGATGGTGTTCTCCTTGGAAATCTTCACCTGGCGGGCCTTGCCCAGCATATCCATGGTGGCTTCCTTCAGCTCATAGCCCATGTCGGAGGAGATCACAGTTCCGCCGGTGAGGACGGCGATATCCTCCAGCATCTCCTTGCGGCGGTCGCCGAAGCCGGGGGCCTTGACGCAGACCACGTTCAGGGTGCCGCGCAGCTTGTTGACGATCAGGGTGGACAGGGCGTCGCCCTCCACATCCTCGGCAATGACCAGCAGCTTCTTGCCGGACTGCACCACCTGCTCCAGAACGGGCAGCAACTCCTGGATATTGGAGATCTTCTTGTCGGTAATGAGGATCAGCGCGTCGTCCAGAACGGCCTCCATCTTCTCGGTGTCGGTGACCATATAGGGCGTGATATAGCCCCGGTCGAACTGCATGCCCTCGACGACCTCGGAATAGGTCTCGGCGGTCTTGGACTCCTCAACGGTGATGACGCCGTCGTGGGAGACCTTCTCCATGGCCTCGGCGATCAGCTTGCCGATGGTCTCGTCGCTGGAAGAGACGGCGCCGACGCGGGCGATGTCCTCCGTGCCGTTGACCTTCTTGGAATTGGCCTTGATGGCCTCCACGGCGGCAGAGGTGGCCTTGGCAATGCCCTTCTTCATGACCATGGGGTTGGCCCCGGCGGCCAGGTTCTTCAGGCCCTCGCGGATGATGGCCTGGGCCAGCAGAGTGGCGGTGGTGGTGCCGTCGCCGGCCACGTCGTTGGTCTTGGTGGCAACTTCCTTCACCAGCTGGGCGCCCATATTCTCAAAGGGGTCCTCCAGCTCGATCTCCTTGGCGATGGTCACGCCGTCGTTGGTGATGAGGGGCGCGCCGAACTTCTTGTCCAGCACGACATTGCGGCCCTTGGGGCCCATGGTGATCTTAACGGTATCGGCGAGCTGGTTGACGCCGCGCTCCAGCGCGTGACGGGCTTCCTCACCGTAGCAGAGAATCTTAGCCATAACGATTACCTCCAAGTAAATTCCGCCTCAGCGGAATCGAATTTTGAATGCTTCCGAAGCAGGACACATCCCAGGGCGCCTTCTCTTGTCCCTGCGGCCAATCCCTCCTGTGCGCCTGCGCAGAACGCCGTTGCCTGCTCCGCCACCGGCGGGCGGCCGCCTTTGCCGTGCAAAGGCATTGGGTGGGGAACCCGCTGTGCCGCCTTCCGCGGCATGGCGGACTCCGATCCGGGGAACGGAAACTCCCCCGGGCGGGTCTTACTCCACGACAGCCAGAATATCAGACTGACGGACGATGGTGTACTCCTCGCCGTCCACCTTGACCTGAGTGCCGGAATACTTGCTGGTGATGACCTTGTCGCCCTTCTTCACGGTCATGGTGACTTCCTTGCCGTCCACCATGCCGCCGGGGCCTACCTCGATGATTTCGGCCACTTCGGGCTTCTCCTTCGCGGCGCCGGTGAGGATGATGCCGCTCTTGGTGGTCTCCTCGGCCTCCACCATCTTAATGACCACGCGATCTGCAAGGGGTTTGAGCTTCATTTGGGGTTCCTCCTTCATGTATGTGTTATTTTCTTGTAAACTTGTTAAGCGTGTTAGCACTCATTTTACCGGAGTGCTAACACGCTTATTATAATACCCTCACTTGCTAATTTGCGCAAGTCCTAATTTTTTAATATTTTGTAAATTTTCCAACGCGCCATTCCGTTTTTTCAATTTATCTTCAAAATAGAGTTTGACTCTTTCTTTTTCTTCTATTATCTCGTTTTTTCTAAAACTCTTCCCCGCCGGGCCGGATCATAGTGGGTACCTTCCGGAAAAAAGAAATTCACTTTTTTAGCAGACAGCCGGATCGAGAGCTCAGACAGGTCGACCCGCTCCCCGTCCAGATTGACCATCTCCGGCTCCCGGCAGATGATCTTCAGTTCCCGGCCCCGGCGCAGGATGATCTGCGGGATCTCTTTTGCGCCGCCTTTGGCGTACGTTCCGATCAGGGCCAGGATGGTCAGGCGCGAGACCGCCTTGATAATGACAAAATCCAGCGCCCCGTCGTCGGGCAGCGCCGTGGTGGACGGGTTGAAGCCGCCGCCGTAATAGCGGCCGTTGCAGGCGCACAGGAGGGTAAACTCCTTGTGCGCCAGCACCTCGCCGTCCAGCTCCACCCGGTAGGGCCGGTGGATGCCCTGCAGAATGGTGCGCAGAGCGGAGAGCTGATAGGCCATGGTCCCGCTCACCAGGGGCAGCTTCTTGAAGTCCGCCGCCCCCAGACCGATGCGCGCGTCAAACCCCACGGAACAGACGTTGAGGGCCAAGTGCCCATTGCAATCGATCAGGTCCAGGCTCTCCTGGGGCGCATCCAGCAGGGCTTCCAGGTCATGGAACCGGCACGTGTCCGGCCCGAACATCCGGATAAAGTCGTTGCCGGAACCGGTGGGGTAATGGGTCACCGCCGCGTTCGGGGCGCCTGCCGCGCCCACGACGCATTCGTTGAGCGTACCGTCCCCGCCGCAGGCATAGACCCGCAGGGGTTCTCCCAGCTCCGCCGCCCGGCGGACCTCTTCCCGGCCGTGGCCCGCGTATTGGGTGACCAGGATCTCATAGTCTTTCCCCCGCCCTTCCATAACGCGCGCCACTTTCTCCCGGATCTCATGGCTGCGGTCGTATTTCCCGGCATGGGGGTTGATGATAAACAGGTGCTTCATCGGGTCAATCCTCCCTTGGAGAAGGTTCAGGGACTCGGGGCCTCCTCCGGCAGAGGGCCCGCCTCCTCGGAAGCGGCGCTCTCCGCAGGCAGGGCGTCCTGCGCCGCGGGACGGCTGAAAAAGCTCACGCTCCACAGGGTGATACGCTGTTCCGTGCGGGCCATGCGGGAGACGATGGCCGCCGCCTCGGCCCGGGTGAGGGCGCCGTCGGGCCGGAACGTCAGGTTGGCGTCCACCCCCGCCAGGACCCCTTTGGCATACAGACTGTAAATCTCCTCCGCGCAGGGCGTGCCCATGCCCACGTCGGGCACGGCGGCGCGGACACGCTCCAGGCTGTTGCGCGCGGGCATCCCCTTTGCCAGGCTGGTGTGTGCAAAGATACAGGCCATCTCCCAGCGTTTGACCGGTCTGGTATAGTCCGTCTCCCGGAACGCTCCGCTGGTGATGATGCCGCTGGCGATGCAGTAGTCCACCGCGGCGCTGTACCAGTCCTTCCCGGAACCGGGCCGCTGATGGAAGTCGTCCTCCCGGTAGCGGCTCTCCAGGGTAGCGGCCAGCTTGAGGGCCTCCGCCACGGTCAGGGTGCGGCCAGGCGCAAACTGATTGCCGCCCACGCCCTCCATCAGGCCCACATTATAGGCCACATCCACCCACAGGGCGTACCAGTCCCGGGGGGATACGTCGGAAAAGCCGGGGAGCTTGCCCCGGTTCAGCGGAAACTGGGCGGAGGGTGCCCCCTTCTGGGCCAGAATGCCGGGCAGCTCAAACAGCGGCACAATGGTCTTGACGCCCTTCCGGGTCAGCTCCAGCACCTGACTGCCCCCCTGCTCCACCACCTGGATGCTGTCGTAGGAAAGATCATAGAGCACCTGGGTCGCTCCGCCCTGCCCGTCGGAAAAGGGCAGGATGCTCACTACGCCCCACTTGATCCCCTTCTGCACGACATACAACCCGCAGTTGATGGGCATGAGGCTGTCATACTCGGGCCGGATGAGATAAGTACCGTCCTGCCGGATCACGCCCAGCTTGTCGCTGAGCTCCACGGCGGCCAGTCCCAGGGAGAAGGAGACGGCGCTGTCGTACTGGATGGGGATGACCACCTCCCGCCCGGCGTTTACGTAGCCCCATTTGCCGTCCAACTCGCACAGGGCCATCCCCTCGCTGAATCCCCAGACCGTGGAGCCCGCCGGAGCAGCCTGGGCGGACGGGTACAGGCACGCCGCGGCCAGGCACAGGCACAGGGCCGCGGCGGTCAGACGGATTGCGTTTCGATGCTTCATGGCAGTTCCCTTCCCGTTATCTTCCATACTGGAACAGATCGCATTTGATCATCCCGTTGTACAGCTTGCGCTTCTTGTCCGCCGTGCGCCCAAACGTCCGCTCGAACTCGGTGTGGGAGGAGAGCACGCTCACGCGCCACCCCTCCGGCAGACCACGTACCGCCCGGCCGAATGCGCGGTAAAGTTCCTCCGCCTCCCGCTTCTCCAGGATGCGTTCTCCATAGGGCGGATTGGTGACGACCCGGCCATAGGGCGTATCCCGCCGGAACCGGGCGGCATCCGCCGTCTCGAAGCGCACCAGATCCTCCACATCCGCCTTGACGGCGTTGGCCCGTGCGATCTCCACCGCCTTGGGGTCCACGTCGCCTCCCCAGATGTCATACGTCCCGCCGAATTCCCTGTCCATGGCCTCGTCTGCGGCATCCAGCCAGCTTTTGGCGTCCAGCCACCGCCACTTCTGGGCGGAGAAGGCCCGGGACAGCCCCGGGGCCCGGTTTTTGGCGATCAGCGCGGCTTCGATGGCGATGGTGCCCGAGCCGCAGAACGGGTCGCAGAAGGGGTCCCTGCCCCGGTAGCGGGACAGCAGCACCAGCGCGGCGGCCAGGGTCTCCCGCAGGGGTGCGGTCACCCCCACCGCCCGGTAGCCCCGCTTGTGCAGTCCCGGCCCCGAGGTATCCAGCATCAGGGTGGCCGTGTCCTTCATAATGGAAAACTGCACCTGGTAAAGGGCCCCGGTCTCGGGCAGCTGCTCCAATCCATACCGCTCCCCCAGCCGGGCGGCGATCGCCTTCTTCACGATGGCCTGACAGGCGGGCACCGCGTGGAGGGCGGAATTGAGGGCATGTCCCTTTACCGGGAAGCTCCCCTCCCGCGGAACAAACTCCTCCCAGGGCAGCGCGCGGGTCCCCTCAAACAGAGCGTCGAAGCTTCCGGCCGGGAAACTGCCCAGCACCAGCAGTACCCGTTCGCCGGTGCGCAGGTTCAGGTTGATCCGGGCAATATCCTCCGCCCGCGCCCGGCAGAGCACCCGCCCGTTTTCCGCCCGGACCTCAGGCAGCTCCAGCCGCCGCAGCTCCTCGGCACACAGGCCCTCCAGCCCAAACAGGGTGGGCACGGCCAATTGCAGCATTTCTTTCATCCGATCCGCTCCATCTCATACGCCTTCTGATTTCAGTCCAGTATAGTATACCTGATTTCCCTGTGCTTGGCAAATCCGGAACGCGAAATTACTTTCTTTTTTCCCTGCGCTGTGTTAGGATAGAACCAGAAACCGAAAAAGGAGGGGTGCCTGTGCCGGTTCCCAGTATCTTCTGGCTGGTCGCCATGGTGCTTTTATTCGCCGCCGAGGCAATTACCGTGGGGCTGACCTCAATTTGGTTCGGTGTGGGCGCGCTGTGTGCGCTCATTCTGTCCTTCTTCGTCTCCAACATCTGGCTTCAGATCGCGCTGTTCCTGGTGGTCTCGTTCCTGTGCCTGCTGGCCGTGCGGCCGCTGGCCCGAAAGTACGTCAACCCCGCCCGGGTAGCCACCAATGCAGACCGGGTCATCGGGGCGGAGGGGATCGTGACGCAGGACATCGACAACCTGAAGGCCCAGGGCCAGATCACCGTTCAGGGCGCGGTCTGGACCGCCCGGACGGAGCCGGATGCGGCCGCGATCCCCTCGGGCGCCAAGGTGCGGGTGCTGCGGATCGAAGGAGTCAAGGTTATCGTGACGCCGGCGGCGGAAGCCGCGCGGACGCCGCAGGTTTAAAAAGGAGGAACTGACATGCCGCCGATCATTCCCATCATCGTGATCATTCTCATCGTACTCGTCATTCTGGTGCTGGCCACCAACATTAAGGTCGTCCAGCAGTCCAAGGCCTATGTCATCGAACGGCTGGGCGCATTCCACTCCGTCTGGGGCGTCGGTATCCACTTCAAGGTCCCCTTTATTGAAAAAGTGGCCAAAGCCGTCTCTCTGAAGGAGCAGGTGGTGGACTTCGCTCCCCAGCCCGTCATCACCAAGGATAACGTCACCATGCAGATCGACACCGTGCTCTACTTCCAGATCACCGACCCCAAGCTGTATACCTACGGCGTGGAGCACCCCATGAGCGCCATTGAGAACCTCACCGCCACCACCCTGCGCAACATCATCGGCGATTTGGAGCTGGACCAGTCCCTGACCAGCCGCGACATCATCAACTCCAAGATGCGCGCCATCCTGGACGAGGCCACCGACCCCTGGGGCATCAAGGTCAACCGGGTGGAGCTGAAAAACATTATCCCGCCCCGGGAGATCCAGGACGCCATGGAAAAGCAGATGAAGGCCGAGCGGGAACGCCGGGAGGCCATCCTCCAGGCCGAGGGACAGAAGCAGAGTCAGATCCTGGTGGCGGAAGGCGAGAAGCAGTCCGTCATCCTCCGGGCCGACGCAGCCCGGCAGGCCGCCATTATGAAGGCCGAGGGCGAGGCGGAGGCCATCATGAAGGTCCAGCAGGCCACCGCCGAAGCGCTCAAGCTTCTCAACGAGGCCAACCCCAACGAGCAGGTGGTCAAGATCCGCGCCCTGGAGGCCTTCCAGGCCGCCGCCGACGGCAAGGCCACCAAGATCATCATTCCCAGCGAGATCCAGGGCCTGGCCGGCCTGTGCGCCAGTGCGAAAGCCGTCTTCGACGGGGTGGAGCCCAACAAGCCCAAGGCCCCTGCCCAAGACGACGCATCCAGGTAACTATGCGCTGTCTCGAGCAGGCCTGTTCCCGAAGGGGGGCAGCCCGCCGCAGCGCACGCGCCGCGCGCGCACGTTTGCGGGCTGAGCGGTGGTTTTTCTAAGGCGCGTGTTCTTAGAAAAGACGGATCTTCAGTCCCTTTCGCCGCTGCGGCGGCGAAGGCCCTGCACGGGGCGTTTCCCTTTCGCAGGAACGCTTTGTTTTCCTGCGTCGTCTCAGGGTCTTTCGATAAGCCGGGCGGCGCCGTCCAAAAGGACGGCGCCGCTTTTTGCATTCCGATCATTTTTCCTTTCCGGGGGGCGGCGGAACGGTGGGCGTATCATGCTCGAATGCGTCGAAGTAATCCTCGTCCTGAAGCTCCGGCTTGCGGTGACGGATGGCGGCGGTGATGATGGGGTAGAGCACGATTGCGATCAACCCGCCGGAAAAGCCGTTGTTGTACAGGTTGAGGCCGGACACCGGAGATCCCGCATAGAGCACCACCGCTGAGTGGAGAAAACCCGCCACGATCCCAAACGGCCATCCGAAATAGCCGGAGACGGGAGCCAGCGTCGTGCCGAAGAGCATGGCCAGCTGCATGGCGCCGGCGCCCAGATCCTGGTGGAGCAGCAATCCGCCCAGCACCACGCCCAGCATGACGGGCGTAATGTTCCGGGCATGTTTGCCGAAGGCGGAAAAGCCGATGATGGTCATGATCCCGCCGATGGTGGGCCCGTTCAGATCACCGCCGGTAACCAGGATAAACACGATGCCGATGAGCCCGTTGACGCCCATGTTGATCAGTACCGGGGCGGAGCCCAGCATGCGCAGGTAATCGCTGGGGGCGCGGCCGGTGGTCTGGAGCAGGCGTCGGTAGCCCGCCCAGGCCGCCCAAACCGGGCGCTTGCAGAAAAAGAGCCCTGCTGCGATAAACACGATACACATGCCGCCCATGGCCGCCCCCAAAGGGAGATTATAGCCGGTGGCCCAGTGGTAATTGGTGGACAGGTCGGCCCCCATGGAGCTCATCACCGGGGCCAGGATCAGGGCCAGCAGCCCGCAGGCAAAGCCCATGTTGTACAGATTCATTCCGTTTTGGATCTTATAGGTATAGGCCGAGAGGGGCGGCAGGATAAAGCCGATCAATATGCCCACCAAAACGCCTGCCGGCAGATTGCCCCAGCCGTTGTCCAGCGCCACATAGCTGACCACCGGCGAGAGCGCGGTAGCCAGCAGCGAGACCGACGCGTACGTATAAAAGGGCTCTCGCCGCAGCTTGGCATAAAGGAAGGTCCCGCCGATGATAGGCCAGATGTTGACGATATTCTTCCCAAACAGCGCAAACCCGGCCATCAATTCGATCTCTACCACCGTATAGCCGTTGATGGGGTCCTTGGCCAGATAGAGGATGCCGATGCTGATCAGGGTGACCAGGGCGGAATTGACAAAAGCCGCCCCCACCCCGGCGATCTCCATATAATCGGTGATCAGGGCGTCCTCGGTGATCATGATCTTCCACAGGCCCGGCAGAATATTGGACGGATCGTCCAATATCAGCCCGATCGCCGCCAGGAAGGCGGCAAAGCAAAGTGCGGCCGGGTACATTCTTCGATAGCGCATAGCAGTTCCCCTCTCAGGCAGATCGGCAATGTCGTGTCTTACATGGGCTTGCTCATATGCTTGCGTGTGCGGCCAGTGTCCGTAAAAGGACTTGGGCGCCGCGCAAGGCGTTTATCGTTCTTCCGTGCGCTTGAAATAGGCGCGGGTCTGTTCCGCGTTGCGCATGACCTCGCTGCGCAGCGCCTCCAGATTCGGGAACTTCCGCTCCCCCCGCAGGCGCTTGTAAAATTCCATGCGGATGGTCTGTCCGTACAGATCCCCGCTGAAGTCCAGGATAAATCCCTCCACGTTGACCCGGCCGCCGTCGTCCACCGTGGGGCGCACCCCTACGTTGGTCACCGCCGGACGGCTGTCCCCGTTTTCAAAAAAAACACGGGTGGCATACACGCCAAAGGCAGGCACCAGTACGCCCGGCTGAAAGCGCAGGTTTACCGTTGGAAATCCCAGTGTGCTGCCCAGCTTCTTGCCGTGGGAGACCCGATCGGTCAGCGTGTGGGGATGTCCCAAAAACTGATTGGCCCGCTCGATCTCCCCCTGGGCGATGAGCGTGCGGATATAGGTGGAAGAGACCGTGATGTGATCCCGTTCCACCTTGGGCACGATATCGCAGCCGATCCCCTGCGCTGCGCACAGCTGGGCCAGCCGCTCCGGGTTGCCCTCCCCCTTGTAGCCGAAGTGGAAATCGTGTCCCGCCACCAGATGGACCGCGCCGTTCTCTTTTACCAGATATTGAGTGACAAATTCCTGCCATGGCATGTGCATCATCCGCTCGTCGAAGTGGGTGACGATGACATCCCGGATGCCGTAATACCGGCGCATCAGCTCCGCCCGGTCCAGGGGCGAGGTGAGCAGGGGCATCGGCACGTTCAGGATCAGATTGGTGGGGTGGGTATCAAAGGTCACCGCCGCGGGGACGGCCCCCTTCTGCGCCGCGATGGCTCCCACCCGGCGCAGAAGCGCCCCGTGGCCCAGGTGCACTCCGTCAAAAAAGCCCAGGGCGACGACCCTTCTTACGTTCTCATTGGTATCCAAGCGACTACACCTCGAAAAAGCTTTTGATGGTCTTCATCTGTCCTCCCCTACAGCGGCCCAGCAGCAGGAAGGCCCCGTCCGGACCGTAGACCCGCCAGTCCCCGTCGGCTGCGGCACAGGGGAACGGATTGCCGTTTTTCGCCCGGGAAAGGGCCGCGTCCGGCACGGTGAGCGCGGGATACCGGGCAAAATAGGCGTCCACCGGCAGCAGCAAGGCCGCCGGATCCCCCGCCGCGCGCACCTGCTCCAGCGTCACCGCGCCCTCCAGGCCAAATCCTGCCGCACGGGTGCGCCGCAGGGCGGACAGCGTGCCGCCGCAGCCCAGGGCCTGTCCGATCTCATGGCAGAGCGTGCGCACATAGGTCCCCTTGGAACACGCCACCCGCAGAAACCAGGTATCCGGCTCCGGTTCAAACCCGCAGGGCGCATCCCTCCGTACATCCGCCTCTTCCAGCACTTCCAGGGCGCGGATGGTCACACGCCGGCTGGGACGCTCCACTTCGGTCCCCTTTCGGGCCAGCTCGTAAAGCTTCCTCCCGCCGATCTTGACCGCCGAATACATGGGGGGCACCTGCGCGATCTCCCCACGGAAGCGTTCCAGCACGGCCTCCAGCTCCTCCCGGCCCGCAGCGACCGGCCGCGTCTCCAGCACGCTCCCGGTGATATCCTGGGTATCCGTGATAACTCCAAGTCTTAACGCGGCGATATATTCCTTTTCGGATTCCGCCGCGAACTCTACCGCCCGGGTGGCCCGGCCCAGAAAAACCGGCAGCACCCCCGTGGCCATGGGGTCCAGGGTACCCGCGTGTCCCACCCGCCGCTCCTGAAAGAGGCCCTTCAGCTTGGCGCAGACGTCCATACTCGTCCAACCCGACGGCTTATCGACGACCAGGATCCCGTTAGCCATCCCGCTGTACCGTCCGGATGGCGTTCAGGATGGCTTCCCTGGCGTCCGCCACGGAGCCCTTTACCGTACAGCCCGCGGCGGCGGCATGGCCCCCGCCCCCCAGCAGGGCGCACACGCGGGTGGCGTTGAGCCCGCCGCTGGTACGCACGCTCAGCTTGCACTCGCCCTCCGCCAGCTCCCGGATGGTCACGGAGGTCTCCACCCCCTCCGTCTGGCCCACAAAGGCGGCGATATCCTCCACGTCTTCTTCGTGGGCGCCCAGCGCGGCCATCATGGCCAGTGTCACGGCGGCGACGGCCGTCTTTCCCCCGTCGTACCGCTCCATCCCCTCCACGATCATGCTCTCGATACGCAGGCGCCGGAAGGACTTGGTGCGGAAATGGCGCTTGTTGAGGCTGGCGTAATCGATCCCGGCCTCCATCAGCGCGGCGGCCACCCGGTGGGTGGCCGGGGTGGTGTTGCCATACTGGAAGCAGCCGGTATCGGTGGACACCGCCACATAGAGCGGCTGGGCGATTTCCGCCGTCACAGGCCCCAGCTGGCGCACCACGTCGTAAATCAGCTCCCCGCAGGCCGCCCGGCCCGGGTCCACGCAGCACGCCGCTGCAAAGCCCTCGTAGGAAGGATGGTGGTCAAAGGCCAGGTCGATGCCCCGCGTCAGCCACACCTCCCCCTCAGGGGTAAACAGGCTGCGTCCGGCGATATCCACGCTTACCACGAAGGCGGGCCGGACCGCTTCGGGCGCCAGATAGCCCTCCAGATAGGGGGTAAACAGGCTGGTGGCGTCCCGGTTGGGCAGCACCCAGGCCTGTTTGCCCAGCTTCCGCAGCGCAGCGCACAGCCCTACGGCGCAGCCGATGGTGTCCCCATCGGGGCGCTTATGGGTCAGGATCAAAATAGCGTCTTGCTCCCGCAGCAGCGCCGCGGCTTCCCTGTAATCCAAATTCAATTCCCTTCTTCTCTGCGCTCGATATCCTTTAAAACCTCCAGGATGTGGGCGCCCTTGTCGATGGAGTCGTCCCGTTCGAACACCAGCTCCGGGGTATACCGCAGGGACAGCCTTGTCCCCAGTTCCCGCCGCAGATAGCCGCCGGCGGACTTGAGCCCGCGGACCACTTCGTTTACGTCGCTGCGGTCCAGCACGCTGACATAGACCTTGGCGTAGCGCAGGTCGGAGGTGGTGTCCACCGCGGTGATGGACACCAGTCCATGGACCCGCGGATCCTTCACCGTGCGGATCAGATTAGCCAGCTCCCGCTGGATCTCCTCGTTGATGCGTCCGATGCGATTACTTGCCATAACCTATCTCCTCAAGAAACGCAATACAGGCCCGCCCCTCCTCAAATGACTTGGGGACGGAACGGGCCTGTATCCGTTTGTTAAATAAATGCGAAATTTGCGGCAGACCTGCCCGTTCGCAACAGGCAGCGGTTCCATGGCCGGATAGAAGTCCTCCGGCACACCCCGGTATTTTCCCCGGGCAGGCGTGCGTCTACACCTCGATCTGCTCCATCAGGAAGGCCTCGGTCCCATCGCCCACCCCACGGCGCCCTGCGCCGCGGGGCCCCCCAGGTTCCTTCACAGGCTCGGGCGGAGTAAATCCGGCCCTGCGCCAAGGTTTCCGCTTTGCGAAAACGCTTGTGCGGCGCAATGCGCCGTCCCGCCTGCGGCGGGGCCCAAGGAGGGCGACCGGGGCAGTCTGGTGCTCGCCAAATCCTGACGGTCTACACCTCGATCTGCTCCATCAGGAAGGCCTCGATCACATCGCCCTCCTTGATATCCTGGAACTTTTCAAAGGTGATGCCGCACTCGTAGCCCTGGGCGACCTCCTTCACGCTGTCTTTGAAGCGCTGGAGGGATGCGATGGCGCCGTCGTAAATGACGATGTTGTCCCGCAGCAGGCGCATCTGGGCGCCCCGCTGCATCTTGCCGCCCGTGACGTAGCAGCCGGCCACCATACCCACGCCGGTGATCCGGAACACATTGCGCACTTCGGCCTGGCCCAGCTCCACTTCCTTGAACTTGGGGGAGAGCAGCCCTTTCATGGCGGTCTCGATCTCGTTGATGCAGTCGTAAATGACCCGGTACATCCGCATATCCACATGATTGCGGGCGGCGGTATCCTTGGCGTTGTTGTCGGGGCGGACGTTGAAGCCCACGATAATAGCGTTGGAGGTCGTGGCCAGCATCACATCGCTCTCGTTGACGGCGCCCACGGCGCAGTGAATGACCCGCACCCGCACCTCGTCGTTGGAGAGTTTCTCCAGGCTGGCCTTGACCGCTTCGGCGGAGCCCTGCACATCGGCCTTGACGATGATGTTCAGATCCTTCATCTCGCCCTGCTTGATCTGGCTGAACAGATCTTCCAGGCTCACCTTGCCCACCGGGCCGGAGGCAGCCATCTTCTGTTCGTGCTTGCGCTGCTCCACCAGCTCACGGGCCATCCGCTCGTCAGCCACGGCGTGGAAGTCGTCGCCCGCGCCGGGCACCTCGCCCATACCGATGATCTCCACCGGCACGGAGGGGCCCGCCTCGGCGACCTTCTCGCCCTTGGCGTTGGTCATGGCACGCACCCGGCCCACCGCCGTACCGGCAATGATCACATCGCCCTGATGGAGGGTGCCGTTCTGCACCAGCAGCGTGGCGACCGGGCCGCGGCCCTTGTCCAGCTTGGCCTCGATCACGGCGCCGTGGGCGGTGCGGTTGGGGTTGGCCTTGAGTTCCTTCATCTCGGCGGTCAGGGTGACCATCTCCAGCAGCTCGTCGATGCCCTGGCCGGTCTTCGCCGAAATGGGACAGATGATGGTCTCGCCGCCCCATTCCTCGGGCACCAGCTCGTAGGCGGTGAGCTGCTCCTTGATGCGGTCCGGGTTGGCGTCGGGCTTATCCATCTTGTTAATGGCCACGATGATGGGGATCTCGGCGGCCTTGGCGTGGTTGATGGACTC